>CAINLH010000328.1 GCA_903850275.1 uncultured Acidimicrobium sp. | reverse complement strand
CGAACTTGTTGAGTAACCGCTATCGAGCCCCGTGTCGTTACCGAGCTGGCCGTACAACCCGGCACCGAAACACTTCACGCTGCCGCTGTGCAAAACAACGCAGGTGTGCATGTCGCCCGCCGCCACGTAACGCATGCGTGCCTGAGCCTGCGTTGATGCTCCGCTTGGGGTGGCTAACACGCCGCCGGCCATGTCGGCACGTGCATGTCGCACACCCAACAATGCAATTACGACGACAATGGTGGTAAGCACTGCACTGCGTTGTTTGAACATGCTTACGAAAGTAAAAAAGTTTGTTACACCATGCGCTGTTGTGTTGCATGATTTAGATCAGCGTTAGTAAGCGTTCATATGCCATGTGTGTCATTCACCGACCAAAGGCATAACGGTGTTGCTTCATTCGCTGAATGCAACGCAAATGGCGAACTGTGTCGGCGGACAGCCGTCCCTATGTCTGTTGCAACACAGAACGCGCATACCCTCCAGGTGGTATTCGCGCATGCGTCAATTTGCATCTACAATGCAAATAGATTCAGCCAAGCCAAGGGGGCCTCATGGGTATCAAACCAACAAAAGAACAAATCACTGCGTTTCTTGCTGCCCCGTCGAGCGGGCCAATTCACATGGTCAACTTGTTGAAGTTCAAAGCAAAGACTTCGTCCGACACATCTGGTCAAGCGTCGTACAACAAGTACGGCGAGAACGTATTGAAAATGGTGCAAGAGCGTGGCGGAAAAATCGTGTGGCATGGCAAACCAATGGGCGTGCTCATTGGCGACAACGATGCCGACGCGTGGGACTACATCGTGATCATCGAGTACCCAAGCCGAGATGCATTCATCGAGATGACCTCGCAACCCAAATACGATGAAATTCATGGCGACAGGGAGCAAGGGCTTGAACGCACAGCACTCATCCCTACACGGCCATTCGACAATGTCGGCTGAGGTTGAAACCGACGGGCGCGTCGCGCGCTCCGAACGCACTCGCGAAGCAATAGCAACTGCCCTTTTAGAGCTTTTAGAAGAAGGCGTTAGCCAGCCGCGCGCGCAACATATTGCCGAGCGGGCCGAGGTTTCGGTGCGCACCGTGTTTCAGCACTTCGACGACATGGAAGGCCTCTATTCGGAAATTGTGCAACGCCAGACTGAACGCATTGCACCGTTTCTCGTTGCGCTCGACGAATCACGCAACACGCACGAGCGCGCGCGAACACTTATTGAACTGCGCGACAACATGTATGCGCTTGTTGCACCCGTGCGAAATGGTGTTCGCAACAGCGAAGTGGCCCGGCATTCCAACCTCATCGAGCGCGGCATGTCCGACTTGCGAAATGCAATGAACAAACAAGTTCGACAGGGTTTCGCAAAAGAGATTCATCAGCACAACGAACCCACCGAGGTGCTTGCCCGCATCGAGGCGGTCACGTCATACGAGTTGTGGGACCACTTCCAACGCAGCCAAAAGGCCTCTCGCGCCAGCACCAGGGCGCACATGCTGTCACTCCTCTTGCGTGAACTACTGAAGTAACGCCGCTTTGCCCATGCGGTGAAGGGTGGTTTGGGGGCGTAGCCTTATGAGGTCCTCATATCTAGGAGATTTCATGCCCTCATCTACCCCAACCGTCGCCCCAGCCGAAGGACGCCTCGGCGTTCTCACCGTTGGTCTTGGCGCTGTTGCCTCCACCCTGATTGCCGGCGTCGAGCTGGCAAAGCGTGGTCTTGGCTCACCAATTGGCGCACTTACCCAGATGGACACCATCCGTCTTGGCAAGCGCACCGATAACCGCAACCCGATGATCAAAGATTTCGTGCCACTTGCACGTCTTGAAGACATTGTCTGGGGAGCATGGGATCCGTTTCCGGATGACGCTTACGTAGCAGCAACGCGCGCAGGCGTATTGGAAAGCGGCAAGCACCTTGAGGCAATCTCCGACACCTTGCGCGAGATCCGCCCAATGAAAGCCGCATTCGAGCGCAACTACGTAAAGAACATCGATGCCGAAAACATCATGGGCAAGATATCGAAGCGCGAAATGCTCAACGCCATCCGCGCCGACATCAACAAGTTCCGTGATGAAAAGAAAGTGGATCGCGTGGTCATGATTTGGTGCGCAAGTACCGAAATCTTCATCGAGCCAGGACCACAGCACCAGAACATCGAGTCGTTTGAAAAGGCAATTGATGCCAACGACCCAATGATTGCTCCAAGCATGTTGTATGCCTACGCAGCAATTTTGGAAGGCGTTCCGTTTGCAAACGGCGCACCAAACTTGTCCGTCGACACACCGGTATTGCGTCAGCTTGCCACCGAGCGCAAGGTCGCTATTTCCGGCAAAGACTTCAAGACGGGCCAGACCCTGATGAAGACCGTGCTTGCACCAATGTTGAAGGCTCGCGTTCTTGGTTTGTCGGGTTGGTACTCCACCAACATTCTTGGCAACCGCGACGGCGAAGTGCTGGACGACCCAGACAACTTCAAAACCAAAGAAGAGTCGAAGTTGGGTGTGCTCGAAGACATCTTGCAGCCAAGCCTGTTCCCAGACTTGTACGGCAACGTGTTCCACTCGGTAAAGATCAACTATTACCCACCACGTGGTGACAACAAAGAAGGCTGGG
>CAINLH010000327.1 GCA_903850275.1 uncultured Acidimicrobium sp. | reverse complement strand
CCACACCACACCGGCACGCCACGCGAATAACACAGATCATGGATGCGCTTCGACTCCATGTAGCCGCCTACACGACCAGGCTTGATATTGATAATCGAACACGCACCGATATCAAGCGCACCGCGCGCGACGTCGTATGAAGTAATCGATTCGTCCAAACAAACCGGCGTTGCAATGCGCTTGCTTAACTCCACGTGGCCAACAATGTCTTCCTCTGGAAGAGGCTGCTCGATCAATAACAAATTAAATTCGTCTAACCGTGCCAAGTGCGCTGCGTCGTCCACGGTGTATGCCGCATTCGCATCTACCTGCAGCAACATTTCATCACCGAACGCTTGTCGAACTGCGCGTACGCGATCGATATCAAAACCAGGTTCAATCTTTAACTTGATGCGCACGTACCCGTCTTTTCGGTAGCCCTCAACAACGCCGAGCAAGGTGTCGATGTCGGGCTGAATGCCGACCGACACGCCAGAAGCAACTCTTGTTTGAGTGGCACCCAGAAAACCTGCCAAAGACAACCGAGTGCAACGCAGTTGATAATCCAAAAGCGCTGCCTCAACAGCAGCCTTGGCCATGAAGTTGCCCCGAATGCTGGCGGCGGCAATCACAAACTCGTGGGCGGTCATGGTGGGTGTTACAAGCGGAATGAGATACCGCTTGATTACTTCCTCGCAACCATCCACATATTCGGATGAATACAGCGGTGCGGCCATTGCAACGCATTCGCCCCAACCCTCTTCGTCGTCGCCTATTACATGGACATACAACAGTTCGCGATCTACCTCGGTGCCAAACGAAGTTCTAAACGGTGAAACCAGGTTGATGTGGGCCCGAACAATTTCGATGCGCTTGATACTCATTGCGCCCCATCCTTATTGCTGCGTAGCACGTAGCAATAATCCTCGTTTAGGCCCACCACGCTCATGCCGTTTTTGCCAGCCGCTTCGAATGCGGCTCGTTGCCGATCGCGCCAGCTGGCCGCCTGCGCCGTGTCGGTTTTGCGAAGTAATTCAATATCTGCCGGAGTGGCGACAAGCACGTCGTTGGCGTTGGCGTCAACGAAATCTGCCGCTGTCGGGGCATCCTTTCCGGCAATATCCCATCGCACCATCAACCTGTCACTTTGTTCGCCCGCGTTGATGCCGTCGTCTAATTGGCCATAGAAATTCTGGTGATAGCCCAAAACTTGCGTACCCAATTTGACGATGTTGAACCAAGCATTTCTTCGGACGAGTGGATCAAACGTCCAAGTCACAGTGCCAAATCCGTGTTGTCTTGCCCAAGAAAACTGATGCAGCTTGAGCGCGTAACC
The DNA here is from genome assembly GCA_903850275.1 of uncultured Acidimicrobium sp. GTDB lineage: Bacteria > Actinomycetota > Acidimicrobiia > Acidimicrobiales > Ilumatobacteraceae > UBA3006. The sequence goes on along the minus strand of CAINLH010000327.1, from coordinate 4,102 downwards.
AATGCCCCCGTTGGCGGCGGTTGCAATAACTCCTGCAGCGTGTGAGTGCAAATTGGGTTTGTTCTGGCCGGCAAGCGGAAGCCCCACAATCGCGAACGCGGCCCCCACCGGCTGCCCATCGCGCCATGCAATTGCGCCGTAGGCACCGTTGTGCAATGCAGCAACCATGATTTCGGGCGAAACCATGGCCCGCACCGACCAAACTTCATCAAAAATCGTGGAGATCAGGGCGGCATCAGCGGGTGTGGTGGCTACCTCGATCGATAATCCTGCGATCTCTCGGGGCCCAGCAGCTGTTGACATTGGTTGAAACTCTACCGATCAGCCAAGATAGAGGCATGACCGTCACCGTAACTATCGTCGACCACCCAGTTGCAGCAGAAGCACTCACCCACCTGCGCGACGAGAATTCGTCCAATCAGTTCTTCCGCGCCGAGATGCGCAGACTGTCGTTAATCGTCATTGCCGAAGCAACTCGCACCGTGCCAACTCGAAAAGTTCGAGTGACAACTCCGCTTGCAGAAACCGATGGCATCAAAATTGCTCAGCGACCAATTCTTGTTCCGATTCTTCGAGCAGGTCTTGGCATGCTTCCCGCAGCGATGGAGTTATTGCCAGACGCAGACATTGCGGTTGTCGGTGTTCAACGCGACGAAGTTACTCACGAGCCAAGCGAATACGTTGCAAAACTTCCGGCAAGGCTTGACGGCCGGCATTGCATCGTTCTTGATCCCATGCTCGCAACCGGTGGTTCTTTGGAATACGGCTGCAAATTGCTTGCTGCTCGCGGCGCACCCGAACCATTGACTATTGCTTGCGTGCTTGCAGCACCAGAGGGAATTGCTTACTTAGAAAAGTCGGGAATGAATCTGCATATCGTCACCGCATCAGTCGATGAACGATTGAACGAACATGCTTTCATCGTTCCTGGCCTTGGCGATGCAGGTGATCGCCAGTTTGGCCCGCCCAACTGATCGCTAGCCAAAAAATGTTGCCGACACATCGGCAAACAGATCAAGGTTGATTGTTTTGATCTTGCCTCGCGTAGCGCTCATTGATTCGCGCGCAATCTCTCCGCAACGCAAAACAACCATTTGGCCAAACGCCGAATCGTGCACCGCATCCACCGCGGCAAGCCCAAACCTTGTTGACAGCACCCGGTCGTAACTTGTAGGAGTGCCTCCGCGCTGCACATGTCCAAGCTGCACTACTCGCGACTCGTAGCCAGTTCGTTTGGTGATCTCTGGTGCAATGAGTTGCGCAATGTTGCGCGGCGAATGATGCCCGTACTGGTTTACTGCCACGTCCGGTATGGCAAGTGTTCCTGCCTTCGGCAGCGCACCCTCTGCTACGACAACAACCGATGCATAACGTCCGCGGTCGTGCCGATGAGCAATAACTGCCGAGAGTTCGTCAATGTCAAATGGCACCTCCGGCACCAATATCGCGGTGGCGCCTCCCGCAATACCCGCTTGCAGCGCGATCCAGCCGGCATCCCGGCCCATTACTTCCACGACCATCACCCGGTCGTGGCTTTCTGCAGTTGTGTGAAGCCGATCTATCGCGTCGGTGGCAATCTGCACCGCTGTCTGAAAACCAAACGTGGCGTCGGTGCCCACGACGTCATTGTCGATGGTCTTGGGTACTCCGATAATGGGTAGGCCGTATTGTTCGTGAAGCAGCGAACCAACCGTGAGCGAACCATTTCCACCGATAACAATCAGCGCATCCAAACGATTGTCCTCGAAAGATTTACGAACTCGTTCGACACCATCGGCAGTATCGAAGGGCCCGCCTCGACGAGTGCCCAAAATTGTGCCGCCACGGGGAAGAATGCCGCGCACGGCAGCTGTGTCGAGCGTCATGGTCCGCTGTTCCATCACGCCATCCCAAGCGTCCATGAATCCAATGACTTCGTCACCAAATCGCGATTCGGCCTTGCGAACAATTGCACGAATGACGGCATTTAGTCCCGGGCAATCGCCGCCGCCAGTCAGAACGCCGATTCGCATAGTTTCAGCCTACGTCTGGATCGGGAATGGTGTTGTTCCGTTCGGACTCATGTCCGAAATGTGATTAGAGTTTGAGCATGCCACAAACTCCAATACGCAAGCCGTCAGAGTCAACAATGAAGCGCGATGTCAAAAACATGCGCGCCGTGTTAGCCGAGCGTCTCTATGACCTGCGCAGCGCTAATGAATTTAGCCAGGCGTTTTTGGCAGAACTTGCAGGAGTGGACCGTAAGACCATTAATCGAATTGAGAACGGCCATTTTTCACCAGCGCTTGACACCATCGTTCGCCTCAGCGTTGCACTTGGCATTGCGCCTTCTGACTTGCTGAAAAAATAACTCTAAAAAATAGACGAATTTTTAGCTATCTAGTTTTGACACCGCGACCGCAAATCGCGCACAGACGTCGGCGATGTTGAGCCAATACGCCTCGTCGTCTTCGCGATGACGTTCGCAGACCTCACAATCAAGCGCGTCATTTGTATCCGCAAATCGTCGCGCAGCATTATCGAGTTTTTCAGTTGCGTTTGCGCCGTGCATTTGGCTCAGATCGGTTTCGAGGGCAGGAACAAACGAGCATAAATTGACCACCGGCACGGCGGAGCCAATTGACTTGACATGTTGAACCAGCTGCGCGTTGACGCCAGAGAACCCCAGCACCAAAGCTGCATTGCGAGAAAAGCGAGGGCTTGCAATTCTGACTGGCTGACCAATACTTGCAACCACATTTGGCAATTGCGGAAGCGACGGCAACGCAAGGTTCACCGCACTAGAAGATTGCACTGCGACTTGCACCTTCGCTGCAATGCTGATGCGTTTATTATCTAAGGCCGCGATCAATAGACGCGACCCAACGAGCCCCACAACATCATCAGCATCGGCGACAAGGATGGGAAACACGGCTTTGGATTTGCGCATACGAAGCATCATCGCAAAAGGGTGTACCACATAAGCCACAATAGTTTTCCCGAACAGTTTGGTAAGGCTTACCTCGCAACCCCGCCACGGCGCCCCACGAACTATCCCTCATTTTCCGAGAAGCGTCCCTACACCTATATATAGGACATCTTTTTCCGACTAAACAGCCCTCCATCTGCCTGAAAATAAGCGGTTTTGGTCCAGATCAGTAGTTTTTTTCACCAATCACTGAGATGTTTGGCACAGATGGGCAAAGTGTGGTTATTGTTATCCGAAGTTAAGCGAGAAGATATCTACCGTTAAGGGCCCGTTGGATGTCACCCATCTTTCACCGGGAGTCTTCTCACCAATATGGGACAAGGGGAAAATATGTCAGCAGTTGAGCAAACAACAGAAATGGTGTCAACGAGCAAGTTCTCGCGCCGCCATTTCATTCAAGGAGCAGCAGTCGCAGGTGCAGGCGTGGCATTGCCAATGACCGGCGCCCTGGGCAGCAGCGTCGCAGGTGCAGCACCAACGACATTGCGCGTTGCAATTGGCAAAATCGCGAACGCACCAACGCCATTCTCCACCAACGACGCAGGAAGTCTTCAGATTCTTGCCAACGTCGGCGAATACCTCTCATGGTCAAACGACAAGAGTGAAATCGTCCCACGCGTAGCCGAAAGCTGGAAGGCTTCTGGCGGCGGCAAAATCTGGACGTTCAAGATTCGCCAAGGCATCACGTTCCACGACGGCTCTGCACTCACCGCAGACGATGTTGTATGGACGTTCAAGAGCCACCTCGACCCAGCCAACAAGTCAAATGCCGCAGGAAAATTCAAAGGCATCTTGAACACCGCTGGAGTTCAGAAGGTCGACAAGAACACCGTCAAGTTCGAGTTGCTCGCAGCAGTAGGAACATTCCCCTACCTCGTTGCTGGAACCAGCTACGGCCTCTTGATCATCAAGAACGGCGAAAGCGGCGGCCCAACATGGGAAACAAAGATGAACGGCTGTGGCCCATACATCTTCGAGAGCTATGTCAAGGGTGACCGCGCAACGTTCAAGAAGAACCCGAAGTACTGGGACAAGACACGTCAGCCGAAGTTTGACAAGTTGGTAACCATCTCGTTCGAATCGCAGGAAGCTGCAGTCGCACAGATTCTTACCGGCAACCTCGATGCAACGACT
>CAINLH010000326.1 GCA_903850275.1 uncultured Acidimicrobium sp. | reverse complement strand
GGTCAGGGAGGAGTTGCGACACCTCTCTAGGCCCCTTGTATTGGCGGTACTTATCGTTGTTGCGGTTTCTCTGCTTTTCGGTGCGATAGGTCTGTGGTACTTGCACGAAGTCAATCCATCTGGTGGTTCTGGGATAGAAGCAACGTTTACGGTCAATGAAGGCGACAGCATTTCGTCGATCAGCGGACGTTTGCGCGATGAAGGTTTTATTACCAATGCATCAGTATTTCGTTGGTATGTCGCCCGCAAGGGCGGGGTAGATCTCGTTCCCGGTTATTACCAAATCACGCCAAAGTCTCATATGGGCGACATCATGGCTCGTCTCAAGATTCCGCCATCTGCAACCTTCACCAAGGTGACGTTTCCGGAAGGCTTCGTCATCACGCAAATGGCCGAAAGGCTTGCAGAAAAAACAATGCGCCTGAGCGCCGAGCAATTTGTCGCGTCAGCCAACGATCCGAGCATCGTGTCTCAGTATCGCCCTCCAGCGGTGAGCACGTTGGAGGGTTTGCTTTTCCCCGACACCTACCAAGTTTCTGGTGACGAAAATGAGGCTCAAGTTGTTCAGCGAATGGTTGCGCTGCTTGAACGAGTAGCAAGGCAAGTAGGGCTTGACGATTCTCAAAAACTCGTGGGAGTAAGCCCATATAAAGCACTTATCGTTGCATCGATGATTGAGCGTGAAGCAAAGTTGGGGTCCGATAGGGCAAAGATTGCTCGAGTGATTTATAACCGACTTGAAATCGGGATGAAGCTGCAAATTGACGCAACGCTGTACTACAACGCACCAGTCGACGCAACATTTAGTGATTTGAAAGCATTAGACAGCCCATACAACACATATCTCTACAAAGGTTTACCCCCGACACCAATTGCAAGCCCCGGTCGTGCAGCAATCGATGCCGCACTGCATCCAGCCCCAAATCCATCAAGCGGCGACCCAATCTGCAGCAACGCTCCAACACCTTGTCGCTACCTTTACTATGTGCTGTCCGATGCGGACGGTGGGCATACGTTCGCCGCAACACTTGCACAACACGAAGCAAACGTCGCAACGGCAAGAGCCGCAGGTTTGTTGCCGTGAACATATTTGGCAGCGATAAGCAAGTCAAGGCGGCGGTAGTTGGGTATCCAACCATGCACAGCCTTTCGCCGGCAATGCATAACGCGGTCTTCCAGCACCAGAATTTGGATTCAACGTACATCGCGGTCGATGTGGCCGTCGAGAAATTCGCCGAAGTGCTCAAGGACGCTCAAACCGCAGGATTGCGAGGTCTGTCTGTAACGATGCCACATAAAGAACTTGCATTTTCTTTGATGGACCGATGCGATGAACGAGCACTCGAATCTCGATCTGTCAACACTGTCATTTTCGAAGCAGATGGTCAGATGATCGGTACCAACACCGACGGAGACGGCGCATGCGCGGCATTGATGCATTGCGGCGCAACAATACAGGGCGCAAGTTGCGTTGTTCTGGGCGCGGGTGCAACGGCTCGGAGCATTGTGTTTTCACTTGCTCGAAGTGGAGCCAGTGACATCGCAATAGTTAATCGGTCTGCCGAAAACGCACAGAGCGCCGCATCTCTTGTTGGGGTGGCGCGGGTCGGATCTACCAGCGACATCGCGACTTCATCGGTTCTGATCAATGCAACTTCAGTCGGAATGGGGAATCTGGAGAGCCCTATCTCTCCCGACCACTTGCATGTAAAACTCACCGTTCTTGACGTGGTGTACTTCCCGTTAGAAACTGCGTTCTTGCGTGCTGCTCGACAGGCTGGTGCCACCACGGTTGACGGACTGGAAATGTTGGTTCAGCAGGCCGCTTTGCAACAGCTGGCTTGGTTCGGCAGAATGCCAGACGTTGGGGTAATGAGAAACGCAGCGCTCGAAGAATTGCGCAAACGATAGGTGCCCAGGAGCATTAAATAGGCCAAGGTCGGCTATTGGCGAGCGGTAGCCTGTACGCATGTTGCGTTACCTCACCGCAGGCGAAAGCCACGGACAAGCTCTCGTGGTCATCGTTGAGGGTTTGCCGGCCGGGCTTAATGTCACGGCAGAACAAATTCAGAACGAATTGGGTAGGCGGCGCCTGGGCTATGGGCGCGGCCCTCGCCAGCGTTTCGAAGTCGACGAAATAGAGCTTCTTGGCGGCATTCGCCATGGTCGCACTCTTGGATCTCCAGTTGCAATCGAGATCAAGAACACAGAGTGGTTTCGAAGTGATGTCTGGCATGAAGAAATGTCCCCGGCTCCGGGCAAGACGAAAAAACCTCTTACTCAGCCACGCCCCGGTCATGCCGATCTATCAGGCATGCAGAAATACGGTTTCTCTGACGCTCGCGATGTGTTGGAGCGTGCCAGCGCTAGAGAGACTGCAGCCCGCGTAGCTGCTGGCGCACTTGCAAAGATTTTCCTTTCAACAATCAACGTGGATATTCTCTCCCACGTAACTCAAATGGGGTCAGCTAAATCTTCGTCTTCGACGCGCCCAACTATCGCCGACTTGCAAAAAGTTGATGACTCCCCAGTTCGATGCTTCAACTCGGATGCAGAGGCAGCGATGATCGCGGAAATTGAAGCAGCGGCGAAAGACGGCGATTCGCTCGGAGGCATCGTCGAAGTCTTGGCTTACGGTTTGCCAGTTGGTTTGGGTAGTTATGTGCACTGGGATAGGAAACTCGATGGTCTACTCGCTCAGGCATTGATGAGCATTCAAGCGGTTAAAGGTGTCGAAATCGGTGACGGATTTGAAGTCGCGGGTAGGCGAGGCAGCCAAGCTCACGATGCGATTACCTTCGATTCGGTGACGGGCGATTATCGACGTGAAACAACGCTTGCCGGTGGCACTGAAGGTGGCATGACCACAGGGGAGTTGTTAGTAGTTCGCGCCGCCATGAAGCCTCTTGCGACGCTCAATAAGCCAACACTAAAAACAGTCGACACGGTCACAAAAGAAGAGACCAAGAGTTTCAAAGAGAGAACCGACGTAACTGCGGTTCCAGCCATGGGTGTAGTTGCCGAAACGATGGTTGCGCTGGTGTTGGCCGACGAAGCACAGCGCAAGTTTGGTGGCGATTCGGTGGAAGAATTCGTGCGAAACGCGCGGTCGTTTGCCGCCTCACTGAAGTGAACACGGGCGATAATCAGGCCGTTGGAAAAGCAATAGTTCTTGTGGGTTTGATGGGTACTGGAAAGTCATCTGTTGGTGCGAAGGTTGCGCGAAGCATTGGTGCCCAGTTCATCGATACGGATGATCTCATCGCTCAACAGTCCGGACGATCTGTACGAGAAATTTTTGCGCAAGATGGTGAGGCTGCATTCCGAGATGCCGAAGTTGCAGCACTCAACAAAGCCTTCGAGGCAGTTCGTTTGGGCAATGACACTGTGATTTCTACTGGTGGCGGGATCGTGCTCAACCCAATTAATCGAAAATTGATCAAGGAAAATGCAAGGTGCGTCGTTTGGCTTGACGCTCCCGTCGAAGATTTACTGCAGCGTACTTCCAAGGCATCGAAACGTCCGTTGCTGGATGGCGACGCTCGGGGAGCACTGACAACGATGGCCAAGGATCGTTTCGAGCTGTATGAAGATGTTGCAACAATTCGGATCGAAACACAGCACTTGTCGGTGGCCGATGTCGTGCTCAAAGTGACCAATGCGATCACGGCTGAGGCACAATCATGAGTTCGCGCATCGTAAAAGTTGAATTGGCCGATCGCTCCTACGATGTCGTCGTTGGTATGGGTGCGGTTTCCTCTCTACCGAAGTACTTGCCGAAAAAAGCAAAGCGTGCAGTGATCATCACTCAGCAAGGCATCGATAATCAAGTATCAGACATGGTTGAGGCTGCTGGACTTCAATGCGAAACCGCCTATATAGGTCGGGGAGAAGAATTCAAGTCGTTGCAAACGATTCAACAATTGTGCGAATCGTTTGCACAGTGGGGTATCACACGAAACGATCTGATTATCGGTGTCGGGGGTGGGATGGTCACCGATGTTGCGGGTTTCGCAGCTGCTTCCTGGCATCGTGGCACCGACGTCATTCATGTGTCCACTTCGTTAGTCGGAATGGTGGATGCAGCGATAGGTGGTAAAACCGGCGTCAATCTTCCCGCAGGCAAAAATTTGGTCGGCGCATTTTGGCAACCTAAGGCGGTTATCTGCGACACAGCTTTTCTAGCGACGCTTCCCAGTAAAGAGTTACGTTGCGGTCATGGCGAAATGGCAAAGTACCATTTTCTTACCGGCGACGATTTGGTCTCGCTGGATCTAGACGATCGTGTGGCGCGGTGTGCGCAGATTAAGGCAGACATCGTGTCGTCCGATGAGCGCGAGGGAGGCCTGCGCGCACTACTTAACTATGGTCACACACTTGGTCATGCAATCGAAATTGAAACTAATTTTGCGTTAGCGCATGGTGAAGCGGTAGCAATTGGCCTCATTTTTGCTTCGAAGTTGGCACACTCGCTTGGACGCATACCGAAAGAGCGGGTTGACTATCACCTACGCATAGTGGGTGAAACATACGGCCTACAGACAGCAATCCCCAAGTCTTGCTCTCTCGATCGTTTAGTGACTTTGATGGCTAAGGATAAGAAGGCAGTTGATGGTCTTACCTTCGTGTTGGACGGCCCGCAAGGGGTAGAAACGGTGGCAGGTATCCAGCCGCAAATTGTGCACCAAACGCTTGAGGCAATGGAAGTACTGTAGTTGCATGGCTAAGTCGCGCAGTATTTTGTTGCTCAACGGACCAAATCTTAATTTGCTTGGTCAGAGAGAGCCGCATATATACGGTTCCGAAACATTGTCAACGCACGTATCGAATGCGCAATCTGCCGCAAAGGATTTGGGTTTCGAATTGGTTGCGATGCAGAGCAACAGTTCATCAGAACTAGTCGACGCAATTCACGCAGCACGAGGTGTGCATTCAGCAATCGTCATTAACCCAGGAGCGTTTACGCATTACGCATGGAGCATTCATGATGCGTTAAGTGCATTCGATGGCCCAGTTGTCGAGCTTCACCTCTCCAATCCACAGCGGAGAGAATCTTGGCGTCATGAAAGCGTTGTTGCTCCCGTTGCGGTTGGCACGATCGCTGGTTTTGGTGCAAAAGGATATTCCTTGGCTATACAGGCCGTTGCAAGTCACCTTTCTTAACAGCGGCGTTCGATGCAGCGGTTGCTCTCCCCGATAGTTGTATCCGGGCGTTGCGATCGTGCTTTTTTGGTGGCATCGGATGGTTTCGGGGTCGATGCTCTTCTTGTCACTTCGCTGATCGACATTCGTTGGTTGACTGGTTTCACTGGCTCTGCGGGCGTCCTCATCGTCAGATCTAAATCTTCAACTCTCGTTACGGATGGAAGGTACGTGCAGCACGCGATAGACCAACTATCAATTGCTGGCGCGGAAGTAGAGGTGGTTCTTGCGCAAGATAGCAATTCGTTATTGGAGGTTGTCGCAAATTGCCTTCGCGGCGTAGCCAAGTGTGGGTACGACCCAAACGATTTGACTGTGCGCCAACTGCAACAGTATTCAGCATCTTGTTCAAGTGCTTTCGTCGGTGCCGAGGGCGTTGTCCAAGGGCTGCGAAGAGTTAAAAGTGATTCAGAGTTGCAACGTATTTCCCAGGCATCGGAAATCGCAGATCGCGCACTCGCGCAAGTTGAGCCGCTGTTGTTTTCGGCTCTTTCGGGTTCAATCTCCGAGCGGGACGTTAGAGATGAACTCGAACTTTTGATGAGACGTTTCGGTGCCGATGGCCCAAGCTACGAAACAATTGTTGCTACTGGGCCGAATTCGGCCTTGCCGCATCATCGTCCTACATCGACGTTGCTTCGAGAGGGTCACAGTGTGGTGATCGACGTTGGAGCGCTGATTGATGGATACCACTCAGATATGACGCGAACATATCTTTTGGGAGAATGCGATCCTGAACTTGTTCGCATGCACCAAATGGTGATTGAAGCGCAAGCCTGTGGGGTGCGTGCGGTGAGGGCAGGCGTGGTAGGCAACGAAGTCGATGGCGTATGTCGCGAAGTTTTCGATCGACACGGGCTAGGGCATGAGTTCACTCATGGCACGGGACACGGCGTCGGTTTGCAAATTCATGAGATGCCCTGGTTACGAAGAAACGCAAAAGATCCGTTAACGGCCGGGGAAGTAGTAACGGTGGAGCCTGGGCTCTATCGTGTAGGTCTCGGCGGTGTTCGAATTGAGGACTTAGTCCTTGTTGAGTCCACAGGCTGTCACGTATTTACCCACAGTCAGAAAGAGCAATTGTGCCTGCAATCACCACCAACGACCTGAAAAACGGCATCACGCTGAACCTCGATGGAACCCTGTACACCGTTGTCGAATTTCAACATGTAAAGCCTGGCAAGGGTGGAGCATTCGTGCGCACTCGATTGCGCAATCTAAAGACTGGCAACATGCTAGATAGATCGGAAGAGCGTCGTGTAGGGAAAGAGTGTACGTCCTGGTGTAG
>CAINLH010000325.1 GCA_903850275.1 uncultured Acidimicrobium sp. | reverse complement strand
ATTTTGCGCTGTGATCGCGTCACCAAAGACGAAAGCGGCAAAGCGGTGTTGGTTTCGCACCATGTGTTTCCCGGCCATCGCACCAATTTCGTTGTCGATCTGCCTTCGGTTCCCGCATCGATTGCGCCGACCGGGTTGCGGCTTGTCGAATAGTTAATTGCTAACGAATTACCACTTGTCCCAATGAAGGACTTTTTCTAGTGGTAGGCGTTGCGCCGGCTTGAATTCGGTACCAACCGTGTAAGCGATGGGGAAGAGGCCGCCTTGGGTCACTTTCTCGTATGGAATACCCAGCAGTTCTGCCGCTTTCTTTTCACCGTCCATCATCAGGTGAATGGTTGTCCATGCAGAGCCCATTCCTCTACCTCGTAACGCCAACATGAAACTCCAAACGGCGGGCAAGAGAGAACCCCAAGCTCCGGCTCCCGTAGCCACGTCGACGTTTTCAATGCGTCCTTCGATGCATGGGATCATCAGCATTGGTGCACGCTCAAAATTCTCGGACAGAAACGTTGCCGAGTCTCGTACTCGCGGCATTTGCTCATCGCGTGAGTCGCCTGTAGGGCGGCCGCCCGGCAAGGTTGCATAAATGGCCCAGTTGGCTCGGTAGATGTCGGCCAGTGCCTTTTTCTTTGCGGGGTCTTCAATAACAATCCAGTGCCAACCCTGACGGTTGCCACCAGTCGGCGCTTGAAGTGCGATGTCTAGGCATTCCTCAACAACAGCGCGACTGACGGGGCGGTCAAAGTCGAGGCGCTTGCGCACGCTGCGGGTGGACTTCAGTACTTCATCGGCAGAAAGGTTCAGTTGCATATCGTCAAGTGTGCCATGCCACGATAGGTAGCAACGAACAGCAGGGAGCATTTCATGAGCGCAAGCAACATTGCAGTACCAGGGGTGACCGAAGATCGAGTAACTATTTCGATCGAGGACGGCATCGCAGATGTGCGAATGAACCGCGCGGACAAACGCAACGCGCTGGATAACGCAATGTTCACGTCGCTTGCTTCTGCGGGCGACTATTTGAAAACGCTTCCAGACCTTCGTGCCGTGGTGTTGTCGGGTGATGGCGCGTCATTTTGCGCAGGCCTCGACTTCGGTTCGTTTCAGGCGATGGCGCAAGGTTCGTCGGGGCAGGGAGGGTCGGTTAATGCAGGTGCAATGTCTGATGGCCGCATCACCCATCTTGCGCAACAAGTGTGTTGGGTCTGGCAAGAAGTTCCTGTTCCAGTAATCGCTGCTGTTCATGGGCACGCGCTTGGCGGAGGAATGCAAATCGCACTTGGCGCAGACATTCGTATTGTGCATCCCGATACGCAGCTGTCCGTGCGCGAAGTGCATTGGGGCCTTATTCCAGACATGACTGGCACGTTGATGCTGAGCCGGTTGGTGCGTCCCGACATCGTCAAGGATTTGGTTTTCAGCGCAAGGGTTTTTTCGGGGGCCGAAGGTTTCGAACTTGGCGTGGTCACTCGGTTGTCGAAGACCCCGCAGGCAGACGCAATGGACCTCGCTCAGGAAATCGCTGGCCGCAGCCCGGATGCGGTTCGGGGGGCGAAGAAATTGATCAATCTGATGGCCAACGATGGGGCAGCACAGCAATTTGCAGCAGAGCGAGAAGTGATTGGCAAGTTAATCGGCGGGGCGAACCAGGTTGAAGCAGTGATGTCGCATTTTGAGAAACGACCACCAAAATTCAATTCGAGCAGTATTTTCGGCTAACTACTGGCTAGAGTTTTGTCACGGGCCAGCGTCGTCCCGGGCGGGTATTTCCGCTTCCTGATCATTCACAAGGACGACGATGCAACATCTCTTGCCGCCTGCAAGCGGTTTATACGACCCACGATTTGAACACGACGCTTGTGGCGTCTCTTTCGTCGTCGACATTCAAGGTCGTCGCTCGCACAACATCGTGTCGATGGGTATTGGCGCGCTGTGCAGTATGGAACATCGCGGGGCAACTGGCGCCGAGGCAGACACGGGCGACGGCGCCGGAGTGCTCATCCAAATTCCGCACCGCTTCCTTTCGGAAGTGGCTGGTTTCCCTTTGCCTGCAATGGGTGGTTACGGGGTTGGGCTGGCTTTCCTCCCCACCGACGAACAGCATCGCGCGAATGCGCTGCGTTCAATTTCGCAAATTGCCAATGAAGAACAATTGGAAGTGCTTGGTTGGCGAGAAGTTCCTGTCGATCCATCGAGCATTGGGGCAAGCGCTAAGGCGGTTATGCCGTACTTCGCCCACGTGTTTATCGCCAGTAAAACTGGCCTAACCGAAATTGATCTTGACCGAAAATTGTTCATTGCTCGAAAGCGCATCGAACATGAACTTTCTTCCGATGAACGCACGTATTTCCCTTCGCTGTCTTCGCGCACGCTCATTTACAAGGGCATGCTTACCACTCCTCAGTTGGCTTCATTTTTCCCAGAATTGAATGATGAACGAGTCGAGTCGTCGCTAGCGCTTGTTCACAGCCGTTTTTCCACCAACACATTTCCGTCATGGCCGCTTGCGCACCCGTATCGATTCATTGCGCACAACGGCGAAATCAACACTGTGCAAGGCAATCGCAATTGGATGCGTACCCGCGAGTCGCTTCTTTCCAGTCCGCTCATTCCGGGCTTGGAGCGCGCCTTCCCAATTTGTGCTTCAGGTGGTTCAGACTCTGCATCCTTCGATGAGGTGCTCGAGTTGTTGCACTTGGGCGGTCGCTCATTGCCACACGCAATGTTGATGATGATCCCGGAGGCTTGGGAAAATCATAAGAAGATGGATGCGAAGAAGCGTGCGTTCTATCGCTTCCATGCCTCGTTGATGGAGCCATGGGATGGCCCTGCTTGTGTTGCGTTTACCGATGGCACATTGATTGGCGCAGTGCTCGATCGGAAT
>CAINLH010000324.1 GCA_903850275.1 uncultured Acidimicrobium sp. | reverse complement strand
TGTAAGCACGACCAGTCGCAACGAGGTTGCGGTCATCTCTAAACGAACAGGAGTTGTTTCGCGCGCCAAGATGCGACAACGACGAATTGCTTCGAGCAACGGTTCGCGTGCTGTTGTCAGTTTGTTTGGGTAGCTCGGCTGAATGAGTTGGCGATAATTAGGAAACTCGACTGCAAGCAGGCTGGTGGACAACGATGCATTGCCGACGCGGAATGTTGCGCGGTTTTCTTCTAGACACAATGTGACGTCGCCACCAGCGCCGAGCAAACGGTTCAGTTCGCCAAGCGCGCGGCCCGGAATAACCACTTTTTGCCCATGTCCGAGCACGGTTGTGCCAGGTAGGTCGCGAACAGCCAAGCGGTACGAGTCGGTTGCTACAAGGCGCAAACCTTCCGGTTCGGCGGCCATCAATACGCCTGTAAGTGCAAGGCGCTGCATGTCAACGCTTGCAGCCCGCACAACTTGACGCAATGCTTCTGCGAGAACGGGCGCCGAAAGAGTTACTGGTGGAGCACTGGCTACGGCAATAGTTGGGAAGTCGGTTACAGCAAACGTGGACACCGTGAATTGCGAGCGCCCCGCACTGATTGACACATCCTCACCAGTTGTTTCGACCGTGATTTTTCCTTCACCCATCGAACGGACGATGTCGCTCATCAATTTTGCGCTAGCAACCACTACCCCGTCACCTTGACCACCAACTGGCAAAGTGAATTGCACAGACAAATCGTTGTCGGTGCACGACAGTTGAAGCTCGTCGCCGATTACTTGCATTCGAACACCAGACAACGCGGGCATGGCATTGTTGCGGGTAGATGCAACACGAGCAGTTGCGCTGAGCGCTTCTGCAAGAACTTCTCGCTCGACTCTGAATTTCATGACGTCACCCCTGGCATCTGTGCTTTTAGTGTTGTTTGTGGATGGATATATAAAGGTCTAATAACAGTAATAAGGGCTGTGGATTGTGGATGAAGTGGTGCAAACCCAAACGCAGTAACGAAACGTTGCACACACTCAACACACCCGCGCAACACATCTTGCACGGTTGTAGTTATCCGAGCGGTGTACAACCCAGAGTTATCCACTAGTTGTACGCCCTTCGTCCACACGGTTGTCCCCATGGCAGTTACGACGTCTTGCACTTCTGAACAAGCTCGGTCACCTGGTCGTATACCTGTTTGCGCTCGCTCATCATTCGTTGAGTTTTATCAACGGCGTGAATCACAGTGGTGTGGTCTCGGCCGCCAAACAACCTGGCGATTGCCGGGTAGCTCAAGTCGGTGAGTTCGCGGAACACATACATTGCTGTCTGTCGGGCCTGAACTAGCGGCCGCTGGCGGTTCTTGCCACGCAGCGCCTCCACGTCGAAACCAAGGTGGTCGGCAATCTCGGCCAACAACTGCTCATCGGTTCGTGGCTTCACAGCGGTGCGCGTGAGCAAGTCGGTGAGCAGTTTTTGCGCCATTGGCACGTCCACTTGGGTTTTGTTGAGGCTGGAGTAGGCGGCCACCCGAATCAGGGCGCCCTCCAACTCGCGAATGTTGGTCGTGACATTGCTGGCAATGAACTCGAGCACCTCATGGGAGACCATGTTCCGCTCACGCTCGGCCTTGTTGCGCAAAATGGCCAAACGAGTCTCCATGTCTGGAGGTTGAATGTCGGTGATCAAACCCCAACGGAAGCGGCCGCGGAGGCGATCTTCCAAAGTGGGGATGGCGTCTGGGACACGGTCGGACGAGATCACGATTTGTTTGTTTGCGCCGTGCAGCGAGTTGAAGGTGTGGAAGAACTCTTCTTGCAAACCTTCCTTGCCCTCCATGAACTGGATGTCGTCGATGAGCAGCACGTCCACTTCGCGATAGCGGCGCTTGAAAGCAGCAATGGTGTTGCTTCGAATGCCGTCGACGTACTCATTCAAAAATGTTTCCGTGGAAACATAACGAACTTCGTAATGTGCGTAGTGCTGGTGAACGTAATAACCAATTGCGTGCAGCAGGTGGGTTTTACCCAAACCCGCCGAACCATAAATGAACAAAGGGTTGTAGGAGCGGCCGGGTGTTTCTGCAACCCGCTGAGCGGCAGCCAAGGCAAATTGATTGCTGGTGCCCTTTACGAACGTTTCAAAGGTGTAGCGAGGGTTCAGGCCCACCGCTGTGCCTTTGCCAGTGCGGCTTTTCAGGGTGAGCGAATCGGTGCTGGGTTTCTCGGTCATTTCGGTATTGAGCTGGGCTGGCAACTCTTGAGGAACCACCTCGTTGCGCAATTGCTCCAAAACATCTTCCGAGGTGTTGGTTTGGACATCGATCAGCAGTTGGCGCTCGCTTGCCCCAACCTCGTTCAACGCATCGCGAACGAGCGACATGTAACGGGTGAGAATTCGCTCGCGCACGTAGGTGTTTGGCACCTGCAGGCGAAGGCTCATCTTGTCGTCGTCAACCGCCACTGCATCGTTGAAGGTGGAAAACCAGACGGCCTCCGAGACCTGAGCACGAAGCACCTGGGCAGTTGCCCGCCACACATCATTGTGGTCATCGACATGAGTTTGTTGTTCCATAAAAATCCTTTAATGCCTTTCGGCCGAGAGCACACTGTAAAAACTTTTTGCTGTTATGGCCCTGTGCCACAACCGCTTTGGTAACCGTCCACAACACTGTCCACAGGGTGTGGACAGCCCCACCCGAACGAGGTGGGGACAGCGAAGGTAGCAGGTTTTCCACAGGCGGAAAAAACCGAGTTTCCCCTGTAGAGTGCAAGCCGTTGTAGTCCTAGCGGCTGGCCACCAGGTTTAGTCGTCTCACCAAGGAGGCGTGCGTGAAACGCACTTTCCAGCCAAGTAATCGTCGTCGTTCCAAGAAGCATGGCTTTCGCCATCGCATGAGCACCCGTGCGGGCCGTGCCATTTTGAAGTCGCGCCGCGACAAGGGCCGTCACCGGCTCTCGGCTTGATCGGCCGAATTCGCCAACGGGAGGTCTTCTCCCGACTCTCCAAAGAGGGAACATATGTTCGCTCTAGTGGTCTGTGGTGTTCGATGATGATCGATCCAGCGCTTTCCTCCCCCCATATTGGCTATGCCATTGGGCGGTCGGTAGGTGGCGCCGTGCAACGAAACCGCGTAAAACGTCAACTTCGGGCCCTTTTTGCCGCCCGCGAAACCCAATTAGAGCCCGGTTGGTACCTGGTCGGGGTTCAGCGTTCGCTTGCAGGGGCCTCGTTTGAGCGTCTTTCCCAAGCAGTAGATGCCCTCCTGGGCAAAGTGGCCCAAAAGCCATGAACCTCTCCCTCCATCAATGTGAGCAACACACCACTTTGGGTGACAGGGCTGAGCACGCCATGTTGCGCGCCATTCGCTGGTACCAGTCGCTTCGGCCAGGCCACCCATCGCCCTGCAGGTTCTTTCCCTCCTGTTCCGAGTATGCCTATGAGGCAATCCAGACCTTTGGCCCCCGCACTGGTGGCTGGCTGATGGTCAAACGGCTTTCTCGCTGCCGTCCCTTTGGCCCTTCGGGGTTCGATCCTGTCCCAACCGCCGAGGGTATTGACCAGAATCCCTCTACCGTCAGGGGCACTGTTGACGTCCCCCTAGAAAGCCGCTAACCCACATGTTTGAATACGCCGCCCGCCTCATAGATATTTTCTACTCCTGGACACACAGCTACTCAGCGGCCTTCGGCCTTGTAGCGGTAGTGGTGATGTTGTTGATCACCCCGCTCACCCTGAAAAGTACAAAAGGCATGCTGGAAATGCAGCGCCTGCAACCAGAGATGCGACGCCTGCAAAAAGAATTCAAAGGTGATCGTCAAAAACTAAACGAAGCAATGATGAAGCTGTACCAGGAACACAAAGTGAACCCAATGGCTTCATGTTTGCCAATTGTCGCTCAGATGCCGGTGTTCATCATCATGTTCCGCGCAATCAGCGGATTGACTGCGCGCCAAGACGGTTTGTTTGTTCCGAAGTATCTCAATGAAGACTCCGAGCTGTATCTCTCGCTTGTTGGAAAATCAAAGATGCTTTCGCTCGGTTTAGATCTTGCGCAAACACCGATTGATGCAGTACGCGAGAATTTTGCAACCGGCTTGTTGTATGTGGCGCTCGTTGCAGCATTGGCTGGGTTGTATTTCGTACAACAAAAGATGGTCGCATCGCGAACAGTTAGCCCAACCATGTCGGCAACTCAAGCCAAGGTTATGCAGTATTTGCCGGTTGTTTTTGCTGTATTTCAGCTGATTCTGCCTACTGGTTTGATCGTTTATTACATGGTGCAAGCACTCGTTCGCATTGTGCAGCAGTACTACATCACCAAGCGTTTTTATGGACACGAGGGTTCGCTCGGTCGACAAGCACAAGCGGCCAGCAGCGAAGCACGCGAGATGTCCAAAGATGACAAAAAGAACAACGCGAAGGCGGCAGCAAAAGAGTCCACCGACCTCAACGAACCATTTGTGAGCAAGCGTGTTACTGCTCCAAAAAATAAGCCAAACACATCATCAACTCGTCGCCCGCAACCTCCTGGAAAAAATCGCAGTGGTTCAGTGCAACGCAAACCAAAGAAATAACGAGGACTTCTCATGGAATGGGTAGAAACCACCGCTGAAACAATTGAACTTGCAAAAAATTTGGCACTCGACCAATTGGGTGTTGCCGAAGACGATGCCGAGTTTGAGGTAGTCGAGGAACCAAAACAAGGATTGTTTGGTCGCACACGAGGCGAAGCACGGGTGCGTGCACGAGTGCGCCCAAATACCCCACGCGGCAAAAACGAACGCCGTGATCGTGGGCCGAAGCGAGCACCACGCGCTGCCGGCGAAGGCAACAACTCGCGCCGAGGCCCGAAGTCGGGATCCGACCGACCAAAGCGTGAACCACGCCCACCCCGCGAGGAACGTGCCCCTCGCACAGACATGCCCCCTGTAGATCCAGCCACCGTGAGTGTTGCAGCCACCACATTTTTGAATGGACTGCTTGCCGCAGCGAGCCTTACTGGTTCGGCACAGGCAACTGTTGCTGGTGAAGACATCGATATCAACGTGACTGGCGATGAAGTCGCAATGTTCGTGGGTACAAAAGGTGCCACATTGATGGCAATCCAGGACCTCACCCGTGTTGTGAGCCAACGCAGGCTTGGTGACCATGAAACACATCTCCGCGTAGATATTGCGGGTTACCGCGAAAAGCGCCGCGAGGCACTCAGCCGTTTTGCGCACAAGGTCGCAGCCGACGTTTTGGCCAGCGGACAACCGCGCGTTCTCGAGCCAATGAACTCGGCTGATCGTAAGATTGTTCACGACTCCCTCGTTGAGGTAGCTGGTGTCGAAACCCGCTCGCAGGGTCAAGACCCACATCGCCGTGTTGTGGTTGCCGTTGCTGGCAGCGACAGCGAATCCGACGACTGATTTTGCCCCATTGGCCCGATGAGTAATCCGGCCACACATCCAGGCTTACTGCAGGTGTTGGGCGACGCCCAACGTATAGGAGCCCTTGGTAGCGCCCCCCTTGCAGAAATCATTACCCACGCCGCAGCATTTGCCGATGCTCTCCCCCAATCGACCACATCCTGCATCGACCTGGGCAGCGGGGCTGGAGTTCCAGGCCTGGTCATTGCGGTCATTCGACCAGAGATGCAATTGACGTTGGTCGATCGGCGAGCAAAACGAACCGATGCCCTGTTGCGCGCTGTTCGGGTGCTCGGGGTCTCCGACCGGGTGCGTGTGCTCTGTGCCGACGTGGAAGAGGTTATTGCTCAACCAGAACACCTCCACGGTTATGACGCCGCATGCGCCCGAGGGTTTGGCCCTCCTCAACAGACGCTGGCTTGGGCCTCCGCATTGGTTCGCTCGGGTGGGTCAATTGTGGTCAGCGAACCACCACCAGGCAGCCCAGACCGTTGGGCCAACATCAACCTTGGCTTGTTTGGCGTGTCCAGCCCCGAACGGCTGGGGCCAGTGGCAATGTTCCACGTGGAACATTGACCACCCCCAATCACCGACTCAGCTCTAGACAACGAATGTTCCACGTGGAACATCATCCCCCAACCTTGTGACAACTAGGGGTATTCTGTTCTCACGATGCCCAACGCAACAACTACCCCCGGAGGCCCAAAAGCCACGCCGCGAATCATTGCCATGGCCAACCAGAAGGGCGGAGTGGGTAAAACCACCACCACTATCAATCTGGGCGCCTGTTTGGCCGACCAGGGATATCGGGTCTTATTGGTGGACTTGGACCCCCAAGGCAACGCCTCTACCGGCTTGGGGCTGAATACCCGCGAGATGGAGACCAGCATCTATGACGTCCTGCTGCACGAGACCCCCCTTGAGGACTGCCTCGAAGCAACAGCGGTAAAGAACCTGTTTGTTGCCCCATCAAACCTGGACTTGGCGGGTGCTGAAATCGAATTGGTGCCGGTCATGGGCCGGGAAACCCGCCTCAAAAAAGCGATCGCTGCGATTATCGACCAGTTTGACTATGTGCTGATCGACTGCCCTCCGTCTTTGGGTTTGCTGACCGTGAATGGGCTCACGGCCGCAAACGAAGTAATCGTGCCCATCCAATGCCAATATTACGCCCTTGAGGGCTTGGGTCAGTTGCTTCGCAACGTCGACCTCGTTAGCCGTAATCTCAATCCAGGACTGGGCGTCAGCACCATTATCTGCACCATGTTCGATACCCGAACCAAGCTGTCGAGCGATGTGGTTGCTGAAGTTCGGGAACATTTCGGCGACAAAGTCTGTCAAGCAGTGATCCCCCACAACGTTCGTTTGGCTGAAGCCCCGTCTCATGGCAAACCGATCACCACGTTTGACCCTTCATCTACTGGCGCAAAGGCCTACCGAGCAGTTGCATTGGAGGTGAGCGGTGGCGCGCCGGAGCGGGCTCGGTAAAGGTCTCGACGCTCTTATTCCTGGTGGGTC
>CAINLH010000323.1 GCA_903850275.1 uncultured Acidimicrobium sp. | reverse complement strand
TCGACACTCGAAGTGGTTGCGTCGGTTATCGATGCCCGTCGCGGCGAGGTGTATTGGTCGTTGTACCGCCGAGTAGATGGCGTGTTGCGCCAGGTTGCCGCCCCTCAGGTTGGTTCGGTTGAACAGTGCGCAGTCGAGATCATCGACCGCGGCCAGTCGACGACACTCGTAGGAACTGGCGCTTTGCAATACCGAGACGAATTTGACCAACGGCTTTCAACGGTGCTCTCCGAAGTGGAATTTGCCGACGATAAATTCTCCATGCCATCCGCAACCACCATTGCCACGCTTGCGCACGAGTTGGCTTTGCGCGACATGCTGGTGGACGTGGATGCAATTGTGCCGTTGTATCTTCGAGCACCAGATGCGGAAATCAATTGGGCAACGAGGAGCGCGTCATGAGCATTCTCGATCGGCTCATTCGACGCGAAGAGCCGCAGCCAACCAACCCCGTTCTTGAAGTGTCGTTGCTTGCGCGAAAGCACATTCGTGACATCATGCCAATTGAAGAAGCGGTGTATCCGAAGCCGTGGACGGCCAAAGTGTTTTCCGAGGAAATTGACATGATGATGCGCGGTCGTCGGCACTACGTAGTTGCCCACATTGGCCGCGACCTGGTTGGCTATTGCGGTTTGCTGTTTGCCGAGCACGACGCGCACATCACCAACATTGCCGTGCACCCCAAGTGGCAAAAGCGGGGCATTGCAACCGAGTTGATGCTGGAGTTGGCATATGAGGCGCGCGAACGGAAGTGCGAAGCGCTCACCCTTGAGGTTCGTCACACCAACAAAGCCGCGCAAGAGTTGTACCGACGTTTTGGTTTCGCGCCCGCAGGTATTCGCAGGAAGTATTACGAAAACACCGACGACGCCATTGTGATGTGGTGCCAAGACATCCAGACCGACGAATACCGTCTGCGCCTTGAAGCAATAACGGATACCCGACCATGATTCATGTCGACGAATCAACCGTCGTACTTGGTATCGAAACGAGTTGCGACGAAACGGCCGCTGCGGTGGTGATGGGCGGCAACGACGTGTTGTCCTCGGTGGTTGCCACGCAAATTGAACAGCACGCCCGATTTGGTGGGGTGGTGCCCGAAATTGCCAGCCGTGCACACGTGGAGGCAATGACGCCCGTTGTGCGCAAGGCAATGTCGGATTCTGGCGTTGCGTTCGAACGCATCGATGCCGTTGCTGCAACTGTTGGGCCAGGCCTCGTAGGCGCATTGCTGGTTGGTGTTGCTGCTGCAAAGTCGATTGCGCTTGTGCTCGATAAACCATTCGTTGGCGTCAATCACTTGGAGGCGCACCTGTATGCGGCGCTCTTGGACGACCCGCTGGTGGAGTTTCCGATGTTGGTGGTGTTGGTGTCGGGCGGCAACACATTGTTCGTCAACATGGTTTCGCACGGCGAATACACCATTGTCGGCCAGACCATCGACGACGCTGCAGGCGAAGCGTTCGACAAAGTTGCTCGCTTTCTCGACCTCGGTCATCCGGGCGGCCCGGCAATCGATCGCATTGCGCGCGAAGGCAATGCTGCAGCGATTGATTTTCCGCGCGCCATGTTGCACGACGGGTTCGATGTCTCGTTCAGCGGCCTAAAAACAAGCGTGGTTAATTACGTTCGTAAAAATCCTTCGGTTGCTACGGCCGATGTTGCGGCGTCGTTTCAAACTGCAGTCGTCGATGTGTTGGTAGCAAAGGCAACCAAAGCCGCTCGCCACATTGGCGCAAAAACGATCGCGCTTGGTGGCGGTGTTGCGGCAAACACGTTGTTGCGAACACAGATGAGCGCCGCATGCGCAACCGCGGGTTGGCGCTTGGTGCTGCCCAGCATGGCTATGTGCACCGACAACGCGGCAATGATTGCTTCGGCTGGTTGGTACCGTTTGCGTAGCAACGGAAGCACATCGCTCGGTGCGGGCGCGCTGCCAAACCTCAAACTCACAGACACGGCCAACTAAATGACGTCACCAACAACTTCACTGAAGCCGCTGCAACTGGGCGAGCACAGCGTTTGGCCACCAGTGGTATTGGCGCCAATGGCAGGCGTAACCAATGCGCCGTTTCGAAGCCTGTGCCGCAAGTTTGGGCCGGGGCTTGTGTATGTCAACGAAATGATTATGGCCACGGGCCTGGTGCACGGCAACAAAAAGACCGACACGATGATGAAGTTTGGCGCAGACGAAACATTTCGTTCGCTGCAGCTGTACGGAAGCGACCCAGCAATGCTCACGCGGGCTATCGAAAAACTGGGACGGGCTAACGCCGTCGACCACATCGACCTCAATTTTGGTTGCCCCGCACCAAAAGTGACGCGACGCGGTGGTGGCGCAGCGGTGCCAGTAAAACGGCAACTGCTTCGCGCCATCGTTACTGCAGCAGTGAAAGCCGGCGCGCCATTTGGCATTCCCATCACGTGCAAAT
>CAINLH010000322.1 GCA_903850275.1 uncultured Acidimicrobium sp. | reverse complement strand
TGCGCACCAACGTGCAGATTGCGGCCATTTCGAAAGCGCTTGCTGCTGCAGGCATACCCATTGGCAGCACTCGGCAGTCGGCCGAAATGACTGCAGCCATTGGCATGGCCGCGCAGTGCACAAGCCGCAACTCGCTTGCCACGTGGGCAGCCGACACCCTCAGCGATTCTGAAGACGAAGCCGAACGAGTGGTTGCCGACATGGTGCGCCAGTTTGTGCACCTCGACCAACCAGGCATCATCGACGGCCGCGCATTTAACGCGTGGGTTGTTGCCAACGCCGTGCACAACACGCCGAAAAACGGTGTCGACTTGCTCACGTTTCACGCAGCAAAGGGCCGCGAGTGGGATTGCGTTGTTGTTGCGGGTGCCGAAACCGGTTTGTTGCCGCATGGTTCGGCTTCCACCAACGATCAACGCAAAGAAGAAATACGTTTGGCTTACGTGGCATTTACGCGTGCGGCGCAACAGCTGTTCATTACGTATGCCGACAAGCGCAACAACCGCAACGCGGGCAAGAGCCCGTTGCTTGATGGCATGCCGCTCAGTGCAAACACCGAAGCCAACCAACAACTGCCCCGCTTTGCAGCGCGGCCTTCCAACCAGCCCAACCTGCTGGACGACCTCACCACCTGGCGCCGACACACGGGCCGCGCCACCAACCAAGAACCGTTTCAGGTGTGCACCGACGAAGTGTTGGCACAACTTGTTGCATCGCAGCCTGCATCTGTCGACGACTTGGCAGTTATTTTCGGGCCACTTACCGCAAAGCGCGTTGCGCCTGCACTACTTGCAATAATCGATAAGCATCGCGCTGCGTAGCGCTGTTTATTTCGCCTGTTCGGCGCGCATCTTCACCATTTTTTCGAACACCTCTGGGCGCATGGAAACAAAGATGGCGGTGCATTCGGCACACAGCCTGTCGCCGTCGTGCAACGTGCCCGACGTGAAGATTTTGCGGCCCTCTACCGAAGTGACCCAGCCCTTGAAAACAAGTGGCTTGTTGATGGGCGTTGGTGAGCGGTAGTTGATGCTGAGATTCACTGTCATGCCGGGGTTGCCCGACGTGCTTTGCGCAACACCCAACACTTCGTCGAAGTATGCGGCGATGAAACCGCCGTGCACGCACGCTGGTGCGCCTTCATATTGTTTGGTGAAGGTGACGGTGCCAACGACAACTGCGCTGCCGTCGTCTGCCGTGATGGTCTCGACATGCATTGGTGCGGCAAGCGGGTTGATGGCGCCGATGATTGGACTGCGATCAAGGAAACTGACCGACTCGACAGACACCAGTTGCGCGATGTCTTCGCGCATAGTTTGTGCGATGGCCGCCTTCTCTTCTTCTTCGGGCGTCATTGGCACCTGGCGCACATGAAAACCCTGAAAGGCGTTTTGCGCGTCAGACACTTAGAACCTCAGCAACACTGGCGCGTGATCGCTTGGCTTTTCGCCCTTGCGCGCGTTGCGATCGATGGTGGTTTCGGTGGTGCGTTGCGCAACCGATTTTGAAACCAACAGATAATCGATGCGCATGCCGTGGCCTTTGTGGAAACTGCCGTCGCGGTAATCCCACCATGAATACAGCTTTGGCTCTGGGTGCTGCTCGCGGAAAATGTCGACGAGGCCCCATGTGCGCAACTCGGCAAGCACGTTTCGCTCGGGTTCGCTGACGTGGGTGGAGCCCTCGAGGGCGGCCGGATCCCACACGTCG
>CAINLH010000321.1 GCA_903850275.1 uncultured Acidimicrobium sp. | reverse complement strand
GTTGCCGTTGCTATGCGCAACTACCCCGAATGGGTGATGTCGTTTGCGGCAATTATTTCGGTTGGTGCAATCAATGTGTCGATGAACTCGTGGTGGACAGAAGACGAGATGGACTTCGCACTTGTCGACTCGGGCGCAACGGTGCTCATTTGCGACCAGCAGCGCTACGACATTGGTGCAGAAAGCTGCGCGAAGCACGGCGTGAAAGTGCTTGTTGCTCGCGCCGAAAAGCCTTTGCCAGCAAATGTTGACAAATGGGAAGTAATGGTCAAGCCAGGTGCACCGCACCCAGGTGCCGACATTGATCCCGACGACGACGCAACAATTTTGTACACATCGGGCACGACAGGGCGCCCTAAGGGTGCCGTCTCTACACATCGAGCCATCATTTCAGCGTTGATGGCGTTCTCTGCTCGTAACGGAGTGCTCACCATGTCGGGAACAAAGTTGAAAGACATTGATGGCCCAGAAGTGCCGACGTCGTTCATTTTGATCGTGCCACTGTTCCACGTAACAGGATGTATCCCCGTGATGATGAGTTGTTTCATTGCAGGACTAAAACTCGCGATCATGTACAAGTGGGATGCAGAAAAGGCGCTCGAGATGATTGAGCGCGAGCAGATCACCAACTTTGTAGGTGTGCCGACACAAAGCTGGGACTTGGTCAACTCGCCAGCATTCGATAAGTACGACACCACCAGCCTGCGAGCAGTGGGCGGCGGCGGTGCGCCTTCGCCAACGTCGCTTGTTGGCAAGGTGAATGACAAATTAAAGAATGGCAGCCCGCAACTTGGCTACGGCATGACCGAAACCAACGCATTCGGCCCTGGTATCACCGGTTCCGACTATTTGTCGCACCCAACAAGCACCGGTCGTGCAGTGTTGCCAATGAAAGTAGAAGTGCGTGACGAGAATTTGAAGCCAGTGCCAACTGGTCAGTCTGGCGAGATTTGGTTCTTCGGACCAATGCTCATTCGTGGTTACTGGAACCGTCCTGAGGCAACAGCCGAGACAATCGTGGATGGCTGGTTGCGCAGTGGCGACTTGGGTCGCCTCGATGCCGATGGTTTCGTCTACGTAGAAGATCGTGTGAAAGACATGATTTTGCGCGCAGGTGAAAACGTGTACGGCGCCGAAGTGGAAAGCGCCATCTACGAGCATCCTGCAGTGCACGAGGCCGCAGTATTTGGTGTGCCGCACGAGCGCCTAGGCGAAGAGGTGGCAGTGGCCATTTACCCCAACGACCACACAACCCTGACTGCAGAAGAGCTGTGGGAGTTCTTAGAGGGGAAGATTTCCAAGCACAAGATTCCGACCCATGTGGTCATTATCAACGAGCCATTGCCCCGCAACGCCGCAGGCAAGTTCCTGAAGCGCGACTTGCAGCAGCAGGTGGTTAAGGGAGTTCTCGTCCCAACGAGCCGATAGGGCCCATGCACTAGAGTTTCCCCACGTGCCACCAATCGATATCACCCGTGGCGACGGGGTTCGCTACGACGTCGTGGCCATTGGCAACGCGCTTGTCGATGTGATCGCGGCAGTGCCCGATGAGTTCTTAGTGAACGAAGATGTGGTCAAGGGTTCGATGACGTTGGTGGATTCCACCCGTTCGGCTCATTTGTATTCACGCATTAGTAACCCAACACAAACCAGCGGTGGTTCTGCGTCCAACACCGCATATGGCCTTGCAAGTTTGGGTGGGCGAGCAGGCTTCATCGGCAAAATCGCCGACGACGACTTGGGCCGCGTGTTTGGTGCAGACATGGACAAAGTTGGTGTTGGGTTTCATCCCGGTGCAACGAGCGCAACCGAGCCAACAGGCCGATGCATCATTGCGGTTACGCCAGACGGCCAGCGCAGCATGAGCACATTCCTTGGTGCCGCATCGCTACTTGAGCCCGCCGACATTTCGCGCGAGGCAGTGCAGTCGGGCGCAGTGTTGTTTTTGGAGGGTTACCTGTTCGACCGCGACGAGGCAAAGGCCGCTTTCAAAACCGCTTCGCAGTTTGCGCACGAGGCCGGCCGCAAGGTTGCACTCACCTTGTCCGACTCGTTCTGCGTAGATCGCCACCGTGATGACTTTCTCGATCTCATTTTGAACGACATCGATGTG
>CAINLH010000320.1 GCA_903850275.1 uncultured Acidimicrobium sp. | reverse complement strand
GAAATGCAAACGCGAATGGTGAGTGCACTAGACGACATCCGCTCGCAACACCCTGGCGGCATCGTGGTCTGTGTAAGCCACGCCGACCCAATCAAAGCCGCTGTCGCGCACGCGATGGGTACACACATCGACTTGTTTCAACGCATTGTCATCAGTACGTGTTCAGTAAGCGCAGTTTCATACTCCTCATTCGGCCCAGTGGTGCTCACCGTTAATTCCACCGGTGGCTCGCTTGGCGACCTTCGGCCATCATGAGCAGTTTTTACGAATTTGACGCAGCCGATACTTTCACCTCGGGCGCGCTTGGTCAACCAGGGCAACGCACTTTTGTTTTGCAGGTGCGAGCCGACGGAGTAAGCGTCACAATGAAATGCGAGAAGCAACAAGTCGCAGCCCTCTCCCAGTACATCCGTCAACTACTCGCCGATGCACCAGACGTAAAAGATCGGCCAATCGAAGATGCAATGCAACTGGCGCCTTCACCAGAAATCGAATTTGTGGTTGGAACAGTGGGCATTGCATACGACTCGCGTAACGACCGCATGGTTGTCCAGATCGAAGAATTCATTCCTACCGATGACAATGAAGAGCCGATCGAACCGTTTACTTCAGAAACGGATGCGGCACGGCTACGCGTGCAAATAACGCGAGGACAAGCAGCCGCCTTTTGTGAGCACTCCGACGACGTAGTTGCCGCAGGCCGACCAGCCTGTTTGTTCTGTGGCCTTCCGGTCAATATCGATGGTCATGCATGCCCTCGAATGAACTAAACCCCGAATCCAACATCGTTCATGCTCTTGAACATGGCGACATCACCATCATCGGGCGCATGCCCCACAGCAGCAACGCAACCTTTTTGGTATCAGTGCAGTGCGGTGAAACTTCCTTCCAGGCCATCTACAAACCACTACGCGGCGAGCGCCCGTTGTGGGATTTTGAACCAGGCCTTCATCGCCGCGAAATAGCCGCATACTTGCTCTCGCAAGCAATGGGAATCAACATGGTTCCACCTACGGTGCTGCGCGAAGGCCCGTTAGGCGAAGGATCACTCCAGCACTTCATCGATGCCGATGTTGAACAGCACTACTTCACCATTTTCGAACAGCGCGAAGATTTGCACGATCAACTTCGCGCTATGTGCGTTTTCGACATCGTTGCCAACAACACCGACCGCAAAGCCGGCCACTGCCTGCTTGGTTTGGACGACAAGGTTTGGGGCATCGACCACGGTGTTTGTTTTTCCGCCGACTTCAAATTGCGCACAGTGATCTGGGAGTTTGGTGGAGAGCCACTACCCAATCATTTGCGAGCCGCAATTGAGCCGCTGATTGAGACTGTTCCCCTCAATATCGCAACTCTGCTCAGCAGCGACGAAGTATCAGCACTTCAGGAACGTGTGCAATGGCTTTGCGAAGGCGGCGCATTCCCCATCGATCGCAGCGGTTCGCGTTACCCGTGGCCGCTTGTATGAGCGCGGTGTACGAACCACTCATCGATCACGGCGATATTGATGGCCTAGTTCGCCTTGTAGACGACTACTGCTCATCACGTAACTGGGCCCAACTGCTTGCCTTGCGCAACGCTTGCAAGGCCGCGACACAAACAGGCCGACAACTGTGGCCTGTATCCACCCTTGCTGAATACCGGTTGGCGTT
>CAINLH010000319.1 GCA_903850275.1 uncultured Acidimicrobium sp. | reverse complement strand
GGTTGGAATGGTGAAGACGTCGCAGAGATACATGGTGAGTGGGTCGTCGGCTTTTTCACCAATAGGAAACGCAACGGTTGGCGACGTTGGCGTAAGGATGACATCACACGAGGAATACGCCGTGGCGAAATCGTCGGCAATGAGTCGGCGAACCTTTAGCGCCTTGCCGTAATAGGCATCGAAGTAACCGGCCGACAACGCATACGTTCCAAGCATGATGCGGCGCTTTACTTCTGCTCCGAAACCTGCGGCCCGTGTTGCGCCGTACATCGAATTGAGATCGGGCGAATCGACGCGCAGTCCGTATCGGACACCGTCGTAACGAGCAAGGTTGCTGCTGGCCTCTGCAGGCGCAATGAGGTAATACGCAGTGATGCCAAATTCGAGCGACGGCAATGTGATGTCGACGATGGTGGCGCCAGCCTGTTGCAGAGCGGCGAATGCGGCTTCAAGCCGTGCAAGCACTTCTGGTTCGCAGCCTTCGGGCATGCCAACCAAACGACCGATTCGCATTCCCTTGACGCCTTGGTCGAGCACTGCTGTCAGCGAAGGAAGTGGTTGTGGCAGCGACGTGGAGTCGAGCGGGTCGTGGCCGCCAATAACTTCCATCAGTAACGCGGCGTCGGCAACTGTGTGCGTGAACGGGCCAACTTGATCGAGGCTGCTAGCGAAAGCAACGATGCCTTGACGACTGACTAGGCCATACGTTGGCTTCACACCGACAAGACCACACAACGAAGCCGGTTGACGAATGCGTCCGCCCGTGTCGCTGCCCAAACTTGCTGCTGCAAAACCGGCAGCAACCGCGGCAGCGCTGCCGCCGCTTGAACCGCCTGGCACCCGAGAAGTGTCGAGCGGGTTGCGCGTTGGCCCGAACGCCGAGTTTTCGGTGCTGGAGCCCATGGCAAATTCGTCGAGATTGGTTTTTCCAACCATGACCGCACCCGCTTGTTGCAAACGTGTAACCACGGTTGCGTCGTACGGAGGTTTCCAGCCTTCAAGAATCTTTGATGAACATGTAGTGGCGATTCCGCGTGTGCACATGTTGTCTTTGAGCGCAACCGGCACGCCAGCCAATGCGCCAAGTGCGTTGCCCGCCTTCGCCTGTTCGTCGATGTGTTGAGCAGTTTCGCGAGCCTGCTCGGTTGTCACCAAGTTGAACGCGTGAATTTCGCTTTCGCGCTCAATGATGCGGGCAAGATGTTGCTCCAGCACAGCGGAAGCCGTTGTGGAACCATCGCGGATTGACTGTGCGATCTGAGTGGCTGTTGCAAATGGGGTGGCCATTGTTACGACTCCTGCCCTGCAGAAGGAGGAACGCGAAACCGACCATCGTGTGCGTCGGGTGCTGCGGCCAATACTTCATCGCGGTCGAGACTTGGCATCACCACGTCCTCGCGGAGAACGTTCTTGAGGGGTACAGCTTGTGCCATTGGCACAACAGCCGAAAGATCAAGTTTGTCGATGTCGCCAAAGTGTTCGAGCATGCCGGACAACTGCTCGGCCATGGTGGCCATCTCTTGCGGCGTCAAGTTGAGCCTTGCCAAGTTGGCAACTTTTGCGACTGTTTCGATTGAGATGCTGTGCGGAGTTGCCACAACCCTTAATGCTATTGGCTTAACAGGTGGATGAGGACTGCAGATTCTGGGTGAAGCGTGGGTGGTTGCAGCCCAACTGTGGCCAACTGTTGGCCCGTCAGTGTGATTGGGTCTTCGCACCACTGCGGCAACGTTCGCGCACTACCTTGCACGCCGCCCGGCAAATCTACAAGCCGAACTGCATAACTTGCTTGCGGATCTAAACCAAAAACCTTCCACATTGCAGGCACCAGGCTCGCGGCTGTTTGCAGTTGTGCGTAACACAACAGCGCCTCACGCTTGTCTTGCGAAATCACTCCGTGCGCAACGGCGGATTGAGGGTCGACTGTAGAAACCTCGTATCGAGGAAAGTTTCCACTGTGCAAAAGCGCACGTTGTTTCTTGTAGATCGCAATGATTTCAGAAAGCGCCGATAACTCGTGCGGCTTTGCTTGCAACAAGTTCCATTCGATACCCAGATGGCCGAACATTGCCGTCACTCCGCGAAACGCAAGTGTGTGCCTTCTGCCCGTGGTGTGTGCAACGGGCGGGCCAATGTGCGCACCCAGCACCTCGATTGGCACCAACATAGAAATGTTCCTCTGAATCTGCTGGCGTTCGAGGGCATCGTTGCAGTCGCTTGTCCACACTCGTTCGGTTCGTTGCAACATCGCGTGATCAATTCGACCACCACCGGAAGCGCATGACTCAAACTCGACCGTTGGATGTTTGGCCCGTAACGAGTCGAGCAAGCGATAAACGGCAAGTGTCTGATGATGTGAACCAGCCGCACCGTCGGCGCCGCTGCCGTGAACATGAGCGCGGTTCATGTCCCACTTGACATAAGCAATGTCGTGGTCGCTTAACAGCGCATCAAGCTGCTGCTCCACATGCGCGAATGCTTCTGGTATTGCCAAATTGAGCACCAGCTGATTGCGCGAAAAAATGGCTGAATACCCAGGCTCGCTCAGCACCCACTCTGGGTGCTGGCGATACACGTTGCTATCAACGTTCACCATTTCGGGTTCGACCCAAATACCAAACTCCATGCCCAGTGAGCGAACATGGGAAATCAACGGTGCAAGACCTTGCGGATACACGTCCTTGGACACCACCCAATCACCAAGCCCGGCCGCATCGTTCCGACGTGCGCCAAACCAACCATCGTCAAGAACAAAGCGCTCCACACCGCATTCATTGGCAGTGTTGGCCAGTGCGCGCAACTGTTGTTCATCGTGGTTGAAATACACGGCCTCCCACGTGTTGAGCGAAACCTTTCTTGGTTCGCGCATCGCCGAGTGCTTGTTGTTTGCTCGAACGTTGCGATGTAACACCCACGATGCTTCGTTCATGCCTCGTTCGGAATGCGCCGCGACAACTAACGGC
>CAINLH010000318.1 GCA_903850275.1 uncultured Acidimicrobium sp. | reverse complement strand
TTGCCGTTGTGTGCAACAGCAAGTGGGCCATGAATAGTCTCCACCAAGAATGGCTGTGCGTTTCGAGCACCTGGCGCCCCCGTTGTTGAGTAGCGCGTATGACCAATGGCGTGTTGCCCAGCAAGCGGTGCAAGCGTGTGCGGAGTAAATACTTGTCCAACAAGACCTACGTCTTTGTGTAGACGGGCCTGTTTGCCGTCGGCTACCGCAATGCCCGCGGCTTCTTGGCCGCGATGTTGCAAAGCGAACAGTCCGAAGAATGACAATTGCGCCGCGTCTTCGTTCACCGATGAGATGGCGAGTACTCCGCACTCCTCGCGTGGCGCGTCGGAATCGAACGGCGCGTTATGCACGTGGTGACCCCGCGTTCGTGGTTGAAGTAAGCGATATATAGAGGTGTTGTTTCACAACAGTTGTGCTTTCTCTAGTGCCTGCATGAGGCGCGGTTGTATCGGATATTTGCCGGGAACAAATGTTGTTGCCGTAATGCGTTCAAATGCCTTGATGTACCTGGCCGTTGTCGCATCGACCACGCTTGGGTCGAGGAGTGGCGGCTCGCCGTCGCCGCGGTATCCAACTGCGTCAAGAGCAAGTCGAATTGGTTCCTTGTCGAGGCTCTCGGGCTCTTTGCCCGCAGCAAGTCGCTCGTGATAGTTGGAGAGCTCCCAAAACCGAGAGGAGTCGGGGGTGTGCATCTCGTCGATAATCAGCACTCTTCCGTCTGGGTGAATACCAAATTCGTATTTGGTATCGGCGAGCAATAGCCCCGCTTTCCTCGCCACCTCTTGCCCGCGTTGAAACAGTGCCAGCGCTGCATCCTGCACGATGTTCCATGTTGTCGAATCGACAAGCCCGCGAGATACCGCTTCTTCGCATGTCAGTGGTTCATCGTGTGCGCCATCTTCGCCTTTCGACGTTGGCGTGATGATGGGTTTGGGAAGCAAAGTATTTTTCGTGATGCCATCGGCAAACGAGTATCCGTAGATATTTCTTTTCCCCTGTTCGTATTGCTTCCACAGCGATGTGCTGGTCGAACCAGTCATTACGCCGCGCACAACTACTTCAACTGGTAGCGGTGTCGCGGCAACGGCAACGGTTGCATTGGGGTCGGGAAGCGAGATGATGTGGTTGTCGATGATGTCTGCGGTTTGTGCAAACCACCACGCGGCCAATTGGTTGAGTACTTGGCCTTTGTAGGGCACCACCACAACAATTTGATCGAATGCCGACAATCGATCGGTAGTCACGAACAACCTGGTGTTGTTGGCGAGGGAATAAGAGACACGAACTTTGCCAACTCTGCGGTCGGGCAGCGGAAGCGTGATGTCGGCAAGTGGCTCAACTGTTTGCAATGCGCACTCCTTGTGTGAAGAGGTGCAGCCCGAGGCCATCTCGACGGCCGCGGTGAAACTGCGGATGTTGTCGCGACAGCACATGATTCTCGGGATGCGGCATCAGCCCCAAGATCATTCCTGTTTCGTCGCAGATGCCCGCGATGTCGCCAAGCGAACCATTGGGGTTGCTGCCCGAATAGGTGAGTGCAACTTGGTCGTTGCTCTGCAGTTGGGCAAGTGTGTCGTCGTCGCATGCGAAACGACCCTCGCCGTGGGCAATAGGGCAGTAGATCTCGTCCGAGAGGTGTTGAGTCCATGCGCACTTGCGAGAGATTGGTTTGATGTTCACCCAGCGACATTGAAAACCACCAAGTTCGTTGTGGCCTAGTGCGGCATCCAGCGCCCCTGGAAGTACTCCCATTCGCACCAGTGTTTGGAAACCGTTGCAAATACCAATCACAGGCTTTCCTTGCGCTGCAAATTGCTGAATTCCATCCCCGATGATGTGATCTAGTTCGAGCGCAAAAAGCCTGCCTGCACCAAGTGCGTCGGCAAAAGAAAACCCTCCGGCAATGACCAGCATTTGTGCGTCGTTCAGCACTGTTGGGTTGGCTGCAAGTTGTACAAGATTCACTGATGATGTGGTTGCTCCTGCTTGTTGCAGCGCAAACATCACATCTGGGTGCCGATTGGTTCCAGGTGCTGCAATCACCAACGCATGCGGCGCTGTTGTCATTGCGCTCCCCAAGCCGAAAGCATGCTCTCGATAGATAGTTTCGATCCATCGCTGAATAGAACGTGTTGATCGTTAGAGACAGCGCCGATGCGGCTGCAGGCATCGAACATGGATGCGACAAGGTCGGCGTTTTCGAAAGCAATCTCGATCACAATTCGTCCAAGAGATTCGCTGAACAATTGCGTGTAAACATCGGAGGCCGGTTCCATTTCAATTCCTAATCGGCCGCCCATAGACATCTCGGCTAGCGCAACGGCTAACCCGCCCTCGGTGCAGTCGTGCGCAGAAGCAATAAGGCCCTTGCGCATTGCATCGTGCAAGGTCGCATATCGGGACGGCGCTGCGGGGTCGAACTGCGGCACCGTTCCTTCAATGGGTTGGTTGCACACCATTGCAGCGTGGCTTGCACCGAATTCGGCGTGAGTATTGCCAACGAGCAGTAGGACGTTTCCAGCCTTCTTCAAGTCGGAAGTAACGGAAAGTTCGGCATCGGGCACGTGTGCAACTGCAGTAATCACAAGAGTGGGGGGTACGGAATGCCGCTCGCCATCGGCACCGAGATATTCGTTGTTGAGCGAATCTTTGCCCGAAACGAAAGGTGCGCCAAACGCAAGTGATCCCGAGCAGCAGCCGTCTACGGCGGCTACAAGTTCGCCCAAAGTTGTTTGGCGTTTTGGGTTGCCC
The DNA here is from genome assembly GCA_903850275.1 of uncultured Acidimicrobium sp. Taxonomy (GTDB): domain Bacteria; phylum Actinomycetota; class Acidimicrobiia; order Acidimicrobiales; family Ilumatobacteraceae; genus UBA3006. The sequence continues at coordinate 2,930 of CAINLH010000318.1, read as the reverse complement.
CACGAAAAGTTGTCAAGTAGGGCGGCCTGTCGAGGGTCGGCGCCAACGCACACAACATTGCGCATGGCTTCGTCGATTGCGGCAAGCGCCATTGCCTCTGGGTCGAGTATTCCGTACCACGGATTAACTCCGATACCGATTGCGAATCCGAATTGTTCTGTTGGCTCGGCAATGACCACGCCGTCGCCGTGGCCGTCTCCGTAGGCGCCAACAAGTGGGCGTACACACGTTGCGCCACGAATCTCGTGGTCGTATTGGTGAATGACGTTTGCCTTGCTTGCGATGTTGGGGTGAGCCAACAAGGCCAACACGATGTCGGTTGGTTGACGCTGCGTGAGCCAAGTCGGGGCCGCAACGAGTTGTTGTCGCTGCGGTCTCGGCATGTCTGCAATCATCGAACGCTGCGGCCTTCCGCTGTGCAAAAAATGTGTATCAAGTTGCAGAACTGGCTCACCAGCAAAGCGAACGGTTAATTGATTGTCTCCTGTGAACGAACCGGCGTCCGTGAACTCCACGCCATGAATGGCGCACAAACTTCGAAGTTCATCGCAATGATCAGGCGCAACTGCAAGCACCATTCGCTCCTGGGCTTCCGAGAGCCAAATTTCCCATGGCGCTAAACCTGGATACTTCAGTGGGATGACAGAAAGCTCGACGTCGGCGCCGACACCTTCGGCCATTTCACCGATGGCCGACGACAAGCCACCCGCGCCGCAGTCGGTGATTGCGCGATACAGATGTTGCGCGTCGGCCAGCAAATCAATCAACAGTTTTTCTGTGATCGGGTCGCCAATTTGCACACTTGCACCTGCCACGTCGCCAGTGGTTGCATCCATGGTCATCGAGGAAAAGGTTGCTCCCCGCAAGCCATCACGCCCGGTGCGCCCGCCAAGCACAACAACTCGATCGCCCGGTTCGGCCGAAACCTGATCGGTAAACGTGTCAGATACTCCAATGCATCCGGCATAGACCAAGGGGTTTGCGGTGTAACCCGCGTCGTACAACACGGCACCCGCAACCGTTGGCAGACCAATCTTGTTTCCGTAGTCGGCAATGCCATCAATGACGCCTGCACGTGTTCGTAGCGGCGGGAACACGCCGAGAGGAAGGGTGAGCGGGTCGGTATCTGCGGGGCCGAAGCACAAGATATTCGTGCACGCAATGGGCCGGTGCGCAGCGCCCATGATGTCGCGGATCACACCGCCAACACCGGTGTTGGCTCCTCCAAATGGTTCCACTGCGCTGGGGTGGTTGTGTGTTTCACACTTCAACGCAAGTGTTCGGCCTGGCGTAAACGAAATGATGCCCGCATTGCCAACGAATGCGCTGCGAACTATTGGCGAATTGATTTGTTCGGTAGTTTCTCGCAACGAATTAATGAGTGATTTTCGAACGCTCCCTGTTGTGGTGGTGATGGATGCGCGAAACGTTTTGTGCGAGCAATGCTCGCTCCAGGTTTGGGCGATTGTCTCAAGCTCAACATCAGTTGGCAAGCGGCCGATGCGTACGAAATGATCGCGTACTGCAACCATTTCCTCGGGGTCCATCGCCAAGCCGCGCTCTTTATTGATCACTGCAAGTTGTTCGTCGGTGGTAGCGCTGTCGATGTGCACGGTTTGCACTCTTGATGTCGAGTGAACATCGGGGTTGATGAAGGCTGGTTCGATTGGCTGATTGATACTCCAGCGTTCAATAATCGGGTTGGCCAGAAGTGTGGAAACAACTCGATTGAGGTCATGCTCACTGAGCGCGCCATGAATCACGAATCTTTTGCCGCTCGCCACTCCGTCAAGCGCAATGCCCATGCGTGCTGCAAGCCGAACCAATTCGTCGGTCACCGCATCGGTTACGCCAGGGTGCAGCGAAGTTTCGACGACATACGCATCGGTCTCTACCAATGTGTCCCATTCGCCGCTTTGCAGCAGGGGGTCGACAAGCAAGTTGTTGAGGAGCGAACGCGAGTGATTGTCGATCTCTCCATGGAAAAAGACGAGATCAGATATGGAGATTTCGGTAATGCCAGCAATGCCCAATTCGCGTGCAGATTGAGCAAGTGCAATTGCCCGTGGGTCGATGCCCCGAGCGGTGACACACAGGTGCTGGGAAGCCAAAATTGGTCCCAAACCGCCTGCCACGACGAGACCATAGTTGACAACAAAAAAAGGTCAGGCTGTTTTATACAAAAAGTTAAGTTGTGGTGAAATGTCTTTACAAAATGTTCAGTGTTTGAAGTGACGCTTGTCGGTGAACAACAAAACAATGCCGTGTTCGTCTGCGGAGGCAATGCTCTCGTCATCGCGTTGGCTTCCGCCTGGTTGCACGATGACTGCAATTCCGTGCTCTGCCAACAAGTCGGGCCCATCGCGAAATGGGAAGAATGCATCACTAGCCACGACACCGCCTCGCGCGTTATCTCCTGCGCGTTGGCAAGCAAGTCGTGCAGCATCTATGCGGTTCTGTTGCCCACCTCCAATACCGATTGCGCATCCATCTTTGGCAATCACGATGGCGTTCGAAGTAACTGCTGCACATGTTGTCCACGCAACAAGCGCATCTTCCATTTGTTGGGGGCTTGGCTGCGCCTTGCTCATTACTCTCCACGATGCAACGTCGTGCACGTTGTCGTCGTGATCTTGCAGCAGTGCGCCGCCCTGTACCGAGCGGATGTGGTGGGCCTGCATAGTTGGGCGTGAGCCTTCGAGGATTCGAAGATTCTTCTTTTGCTGAAGTGTTTTTAGCGCTTGCGGCTCGTATTGGGGGGCAACTAATACCTCAGTAAAGACGGCACCAAGTTGTTGTGCCACATCGTCGGTTACACAGCGGTTGATGGCAACGATGCCACCGAAAGCACTCGTTGGGTCGCAAGCGAGGGCATTGCGATAGGCCTCTTCGATTGTGTCGGCAATTGCAAGCCCGCAAGGGATCGCGTG
>CAINLH010000317.1 GCA_903850275.1 uncultured Acidimicrobium sp. | reverse complement strand
GAAGCCTGGCGAGGGAGGTCAGTTACCCGGACACAAGGTGTATCCGTGGATAGCAAAAACTCGGTACAGCACCCCAGGCGTTGGCTTAATTAGCCCACCACCGCACCACGACATTTACTCCATTGAAGACTTGAAACAACTCATTCACGACCTGAAGAATTCCAACCCTGCTGCACGTGTGCATGTGAAGTTGGTTGCGGAAGTTGGTATCGGAACCGTGGCTGCTGGCGTAAGCAAAGCGAAGGCGGATGTTGTACTGATCTCTGGTCATGATGGCGGCACGGGCGCATCGCCGCTCACATCGCTAAAACATGCCGGAGGCCCTTGGGAGCTCGGCCTTGCAGAAGCTCAACAAACGTTGTTGCTGAATGGGTTGCGAGATCGAATCGTTGTGCAGGCGGACGGACAATTGAAGACCGGCCGAGATGTCATCGTTGCTGCATTGTTGGGCGCGGAGGAATACGGCTTTGCAACCGCACCACTAGTGGTGAGCGGTTGTGTGATGATGCGGGTGTGCCATCTCGACACATGTCCAGTTGGTATTGCTACGCAAAACCCTGAACTGCGAAAACGGTTCAATGGCAAACCAGAGTTTGTGGTCAACTTTTTCGAATACATTGCCGAGGAAGTTCGTGAGTACCTAGCGCTGCTCGGTTTCCGCACGCTGCAAGAGGCAATAGGTTGTGTTGAGGCGTTAGATACCCGAACGGCTGTTTCACATTGGAAGGCCCGTGGCCTGGACATCTCGCCAATACTTGCCATTCCGCAAAACCCCTACAAACAAACACGACATCAGTCGGTGGCACAGGAGCATGGCCTCAAAGACGCGCTCGACACCGAATTGATAAATGCTTGTAGTGCGGCGATTGAAGATGGCATTGCCGTTTCTATTTCGCGTCCAGTCGGAAACGTCAATCGCACGGTCGGCACAATGCTCGGAAGCGCAGTGACAAAGAAGTGGGGCGGTGGCGGTTTGCCAGACGACACTATTTCTATTCGTTTTGATGGCTCTGCCGGCCAAAGTTTCGGCGCATTCATACCGCGCGGCATTTCGCTGACGTTGTTCGGTGACTCGAATGACTATTTGGGCAAGGGTCTTTCTGGTGGAAAAATAGTGTTGCGGCCAAGCGAGCGTGCAACATTTGCTCCTGAAGAGAACGTGATTGCAGGAAACGTAATTGGTTACGGGGCGACATCGGGCCAGATCTTTATCAATGGTCTTGTTGGCGAGCGATTCTGTGTTCGAAACTCCGGAGCAACTGCAGTTGTGGAAGGTGTTGGCGACCACGGCTGTGAATACATGACTGGTGGCAAGGTGGTGGTGCTGGGCGCTACAGGTCGCAACTTCGCTGCCGGAATGTCTGGCGGAGTTGCATACGTTTACGATCACGACGGTACGTTCGATGAACGAGTGAATACCGAATTGGTCGACGTGTTGGATGCTTCTGTTACAGACCGACAGTGGTTGCTTGAGATCATTACCCAGCACTTTGTTGCTACCAATTCGCCACTGGCCAAGCGAATGATGGACAGCTGGGACGCTGCCGCTGATCGTTTCCGTGTTGTGATGCCACGCGACTATGCACGCGTGATGGGCATTCTTGAAAGCGCTCGAACAGAAGGTTTGTCCGAAGAAGAAACTTTGCAACGAGTGATGGAGCCTGTCAATGGGTGAACCAACCGGTTTTATTCAGTGGGGAAGAAAGTCTCCAAAGCGCAGGCCAATACCTGTTCGAGTTGCCGACTGGAAAGAGGTGTACGAGCCATTTCCGCAATCCGAACTAATTCATCAAGCTGGGCGTTGCATGGACTGCGGCATTCCGTTTTGCAATAACGGTTGCCCGCTTGGCAATCTAATTCCCGACTGGAACGATTTGGTCTATCGCGATCATTGGTATGACGCGCTCGAGCGATTGCACGCAACAAATAATTTCCCCGAATTTACGGGCCGACTGTGTCCTGCACCATGCGAATCGGCATGTGTACTCGGGATCAATCAAGACCCAGTTTCGATCAAACAGGTTGAAGTAGAGATCATCGATCGTGCATGGAACGAGGGGTGGGTTACGCCACACATCTCGCATCACAAAACTGGAAAACGAGTTGCTGTTATCGGGTCTGGGCCAGCAGGCCTTGCGGCCGCGCAACAACTCACGCGCGCTGGGCACGATGTTGTGGTGTTGGAACGAGCGGATCGTATTGGTGGTTTGCTGCGAT
>CAINLH010000316.1 GCA_903850275.1 uncultured Acidimicrobium sp. | reverse complement strand
TGCGCGAACAGGGGCAAAGACTCCACGCGGCGTGGGCAAGATGGCGCTGCGCAGATTTCAACCAGATGCTGGCGACATTGATATCGATGCAAGCCTGGACGCGCTGAATGAACTTCGAACGCTCGGTTCTTTCGATGCCGATGAACTGCGAGTGAGGGGTTGGATTAAACCCGGCACAGCAATCAGCGTGGTGGTGGATCGAAGCGGGTCGATGGGCGGCAAACCGTTAGCAACTTCTGCCATGGCTGCGGCAGCAGTTGCGGCACGCGAGCCAAATGACTACAGCGTGCTTGTCTTTGGCAACGACGTTGTTGTTGCTAAATCTCAGAACACACACAGGTCGAGCGACGAAGTGGTGAACACGGTGCTTTCATTGCGCGGCTTCGGCACTACGGATCTTGCACAGGCGCTACAAACTGCACATCAACAACTGCAACGGAGTAGGGCATCACGAAGGATCACGGTTCTGCTTTCAGATTGTCGGGCAACCGTGGAGGGCGACGCTGTTGCGGCGGCAATGTCGCTGGACGAATTGGTGGTGATTGCACCATTCAATGATGATGCCGAGGCCAAAACCTTTGCCGAAGCGGTTGGTGCGCGGTTTACAACAGTCAGCGGGCCAAGCGATGTGCCGGACGCTTTGGCGCGAGTGCTCGACTAACGACAGTTGGGGTCGTTCGGTGGAACGATGCCGAGCGTGTTCTGCTCTGGCGCAACTACAGGGATTGTGGTTGGTGGTGCGCTAGAGATTGCGCGGTTTGTAACCGCAACGGTTGCAATGATGGTCTGCATTGCGGTGATGCTCTCGGACGACGTTGGTTCGTCGTACGAAACACCCGTTGCCGCGAACCCGGCTTTACCCTGAAACAGCGCAAGCACTTGGCGCATCGTTTCATTCTGAATTTTTGGCACGAGTACAGCTTGGTCGCCAATCATTTGACCAAGCGCTTCAATCGTGTACGTAGGAATCTTGTTGGTGTTGATATTGCGCATCGCTTGTGCAAGTTGCAGCATCGTTATTGGCGAAAGGGCGTCGTCGGTGATTACATTCTTCAGCGCCGCATTGAGTAATTCGTTGGCTACACGTGGGCTCGACGAACCTTTGTCGAGGGCGCGCTGCATTGCGCGACGGATGAAGTCTTGCTGACGACTGATTCGGCCCAAGTCGCTTGTGCCGTCCTTAATCCATTCATTCTTGGCGGGATCAAAATATGAATACCCAGAACGGGAGCGAACGTAGGCAAGCGCATGATCGCCCGTAAATGTGAAACAACTTGCACTTGGAACGTAGAGCCCAGTTTTTTTGTCGCGAGTTTCGTAGGAAAAGGGAACGCTGACTCCGCCAACGGCATCCACAATTTCCTTGAACGCACAGAAATCAACATTGACGTAGTGATCTACTGTGATGCCGAAATTCTCATAGATGGTGTCAACAAGCCTGTTTGGATTTTTGCGCTCAAACGCGGTGTTGATTCGGTTAGATCGTGTTGAACCGGCAATTTTCACCCAAAGGTCTCGTGGAAATGAAAGAAACGCTGCCTGATTGTCTTTCGGGCTGACACGGATGATCATGATCGTGTCACTGCGTTCGCCGAAGCTGTTGCGATCGCCGAATGCACCTGCATAAGGGGAGTCTGGGTCGACGCAACTGCCATTGTCGGAACCTGTGAGCAGGAAGTTCTTGGCCTCTAAGTCGCCTTCGGTCAAGTTCCATTCGTCGGAAGGTTCGATGTTTGCGCCGTCTATTGGCGTGGCATCTTCGTTTCGGTCCAGTGTGACAACTTGTCGGGCACCGAGGCGCTGGCCGGCCCACATCAGGCCGCTACCCGCAACCAATAATCCCACTACTACAACGATGTTGAGGGCGAGAACGGCGTAATGCGTCCTAGGGCGTTTGTATTTACTCATCACTACAACTGATCGTAGTGCGCGAAAGTCAGTTGGTATCGGAGATCGGCGCCAACCGTGCAGTGGTGGCAATGTATTCGGCATCGTGTGGCGAGAACTCGAT
>CAINLH010000315.1 GCA_903850275.1 uncultured Acidimicrobium sp. | reverse complement strand
TACTTAACAATTGCAAGCGCCAATTCGGCGCTTTCCTCATCGTAGAAATGCATCAGTTGGGGTTTAGAGATGTCGGTCACTATTGCTTGCTCATCGCTTGTTGCACTTGCTTCAGCGTTGGCAACGACGGAACTGCGCCGTGGACGGTTGTCGCAAGAGCACCACCAACTGCCGCAACTTTCGCTGCGTCCAGCACTGCCCTGCCTCGGGCGATTTCCGAACACAAAGCGCCGATGAATGCATCGCCGGCGCCAACGGTATCCACCGGCGTCACAACGAATGGTTCGACATGGTTCGTTGATGAAGGCGTTTCGACTGTTGCGCCATGAGCGCCCAATGTTGTAACAACTGTTGCAACGCCTTGGCCGAACAACACGGTGGTGCCACCAAACACTTCGGATTCGGTTTCATTCGGCACGATGATGTCGGTGAGCGCAAGTATTTCTGGTTGCAGGCGTGACGCAGGTGCGGGGTTAAGCACGGTTACCGACCCATTGCGGCGGGCCGTTTCGAAAACGCTCAGGACGGTTTCAAGCGGTATCTCGAGCTGAGCAAGCACAACACGGGATGTTGGCAATTGCAATTGGCTTTGGGACCCGACGAAGGCATTGGCCCCTGCGATCACAACAATTGCGTTTTCACCATGCTTATCTACGTTGATGAAAGCCCTACCTGTTGGTGCTGACACCGAGAGCAGGTGGCTGGTATCAATACCCTCTTTTTCAAGAATTGCCCTCAGCATCACTCCGGCATCGTCATTGCCTACGCAACCAACGAATGCAGTTCGTGCGCCCATGCGAGCACATGCAACCGCCTGGTTCAGCCCCTTGCCACCGGCATGTTCGGCATAACCAATTGCAATCAACGTTTCGCCAGGCTTAGGCAAACTTTCAAGAGACGCAACAAGATCAAGATTGGCGCTGCCGACCACCACTACATCGAAGTCGGGAGTGTTTGAAGCGCCTGTCACCTCTCTACTTTGACACATTGAGCCGAAACGGACGCCCATTTAGGTTGACGGCTAGAGTCGGCGAAATGAATTCACCGTTACAAATGATTGTGGACTGCGACCCCGGGCATGATGACGCAATTGCTCTTGTTGTTGCAGCCAAGTACGCCAATCTCGTTGGAGTAACGACAGTGGCGGGTAACGCGCCGATAGCGGCCACAACCCGCAACGCACGAATTGTTCTGGACATGATTGGATCCTCTGCCCCACTGCACCAGGGCGCACACCGCCCATTAGTTGCACCGCCCAGAGATGCCGCCTACGTGCATGGCGAAAGCGGGCTAGATGGTGCCGACTTGCCCGCGCCTTCCCGAGCGGCAGACAGCAATGATGCAGTTTCATACATCATTGAGACGTGTCGCGCGACTGAAGGCATCTGGCTGGTACCGACAGGCCCTTTGACGAATATTGCTCTGGCGTTACGAAGTGCGCCAGATTTACGCGACCGCATTGCGGGCATTTCATTGATGGGTGGCGGAACATTCGGCAACCGCACCACTGTTGCAGAGTTCAATATCTGGGCCGACCCAGAAGCTGCCGCGATGGTGTTCGAATATGGCGGCAAACTCATCATGAGTGGCCTTGACGTGACACACAAACTGCAAGCGACGCCGGAACGCATCGCCAAGGTTCGCGCTCTGCCTGGCCGCTTAGCTGCGGTGCTCGCCGATCTGTTCGTCTACTTTTCCGATGTCTATGTAAGTCGTCACGACAACATGCTCGGCGGCGCTGTTCACGACCCGTGCGCTGTGTTGGCTCTCACTCATCCTCAGTTATTCACGACTGTTGATCAACATGTGCGAATTGAAACGTCGGGAGAACTGACGCGCGGCATGACTGTTATTGACAAGCGCGGCCTCATTGAGCGGCTAGATCCGAACTGCACCGTTGTGTGGGATGTAGACGCCGAAGCTGCCTTCGACGTGATCGTAGATTCGATCGGCAGTTTTAGTAACTAGTTAACGCCAAGCCAGCAATTGCTCGACCAGCCCTAGATCGAACGGGCCACCGCTGGCAAGAATGATGTGCTCTGCGCCCGCCTCTTTGTACTGAGCAAATAGTTCGGGAGTTACTTCTTTGGGATAGATGGCAACCGTGCGCTCGATCTCACGTGGGTTACGGCCAACCTTGGCGCACCATTCGTCGAGTATGCGCAATTTGTTCGCGTAGCTTTCTGGTGGGCCGAAATAGTTGTACTGATCGGCATATTCGGCAACTAGCCGCAATGTGCGCTTCTCGCCGCCGCCACCAATCATCAAGGGGATAGAACCACGTACGGGCTGCGGGTTCAGTTTCGCCATGCGTTCTTTGATAACCGGCAGACCTGCTTCAAGAAGCTTCAGACGCCCAACGGCATCACCAAACTCGTAGCCGTACTCGGTGTAATCGCGCTCGAACCAACCAGAGCCAATGCCCAAAACAAAACGGCCGTCGCTGATGTGGTCGATTGTGCGCGACATGTCTGCCAATAGCTGTGGGTTTCGGTAGGTAAAACAAGTAACCAATGCGCCGACCGATGCGTGGCATGTATCTGCCGCCATGGCGGCAAGCAGCGTGTAGCACTCGAAATGGCGTTCCTCAGGGTCTCCCGACAGAGGATAGAAGTGATCCCATGTCCACAAGCTGTCGACACCCATTGCATCGGCTGCACGCCATGCTGTGCGCATCTCTTTAACTGTTGTTGCCTGTGGCCAGAGCTGTACACCGATTTTCATGTGGGGTTCCTTGGTCTGTTTACTTAGATGAACTTTTTAAGAATAGAGAACTTGCGCTTCGTATACGGCGGATACGCAAGTGGTGCATCCAACATCGTGGATCGCTTCAATACAGGCTTGAGGTGTTGAAATACATCAACACCAGATTGCCCGTGGTACGCGCCCATGCCGCTTTCGCCAATGCCGCCGAACGGCAAGTACGGGCCGGTCATGTGCATGATGGTGCCGTTCACCGTTACACCACCCGACGTGGTTTCTGCAACAACTTTTTCATTCACGCTGTTGTCTTGTGCGAAAACGTACAGCGCCAATGGATGTGGGCGGCTATTAACGAAACCGATTGCCTCATCGATAGATCCAACTTCAAGAACCGGAAGAATTGGACCGAAGATCTCTTCTTGCATGACGGCCGAGTTTTGATCTACATCAACTAAGACGGTTGGCGCGATGTA
>CAINLH010000314.1 GCA_903850275.1 uncultured Acidimicrobium sp. | reverse complement strand
TGTGGCTTGCGGCGCAACACCCAGAAATCGCTGGCATCGTGTGCATTAACCCAGCAGCGCAACCGGTTGGCGATGAGATGACTACGGGCATTCAATCGATGATTGACGGCGGTTTGGAAACCATCGACTCCATCGGCAGCGACATTGCAGACCCGAACGTGAAAGAGAGCTCGTACGACGCGACTCCGTTGCGACCGGCCTTGTCGATGTTCAGTGAAGGCATCGCGCCACTTGCGCTGCGCTATCCACAGATCAAAATTCCGATGCTGTTAATCAATTCGGTCAATGACCACGTTGTCGATCCGGCTCAGGGAACATTCCTGGCAGAGCAATACGGTGGTGAATTGGAGCGAGTCATGCTCGAGCAGAGTTTCCACGTTGCAACCCAAGATCTTGAAAAACATATTGTCAATGCAAAGACTCTCGAATTTGCGAAGCGAGTAACGCAATCGTGAATTGGATAGCGGGCATACCTAGCCCGTCAAGCGGCAGCCTGGATCTTGGCCCGCTCACACTCAATGCTTACGGGGCAATGATCGCACTCGGAGTTGTTGCCGCAGTGTGGCTCGGCGGAAAACGACTTGTTCAACGAGGCATCGGCACCACCGACGACATGAGTGCCATTGCCATGTGGGCGGTTCCGTCGGGCGTTATCGGTGCGCGGCTGTATCACGTGATTACCGACTGGCAATTGTTTCGCAACGACCTGGGCGCAATTGTGCAAATTTGGAAGGGCGGCCTCGGCATCTGGGGCGGTATCGCACTCGGCACGTTGGTCGGCATCGGTGTGGCGCGTAAGCGCGGTTTGCCCGTCGGTTTGTTGCTGACGTGTGTGGCGCCGGCACTCCCGTTGGCGCAGAGCATCGGCCGTTGGGGCAACTGGTTTAACCAAGAGTTGTTTGGTCGCCCGACAACACTGCTGTGGGGCCTTGAAGTTTCGGCAAGCACAGCCCAGTCGGCGGGCTACGCCGCAGGAACTCAGTTTCATCCAACGTTTTTGTATGAGTCAATTGCGTGTTTGTTGCTGTGTGGTGCACTGATCGTGTTGGACAACAAGGTTCCAATGCGAGCAGGCCGTTTGTTTTTCTTTTATACCGCCGGCTACACCGTGTTTCGATTCTTTATCGAGGGACTGCGTGTCGACCCGGCGCATAGCGCAGGCGGCTTGCGATTAAATCAGTGGGTATCGCTTGCCGTGTTTGCTGCTTCTGTAGCGGCAATTATTGCGATGCGCGGACGTCCCGCAACGATCGAGCCAGCTCTTCCGGAATCAGCGGATTGAAATACTCGTTCGTTGACACTTCTGCTGCAGCGATGTAGCGCAACACATTGTTAGCCCGCCAAGGGGAGACTATTTCAATGTTGAGCCATGCGTTTTCGTGCTCTGGCCGATTTGTAGTTGGGCGCTGATTGACCCACAGCATGTAGGGGATGGTTGGAGAAAAGAGTTGCTGCATGCGGGTGAGTGCATCGATCAGTGCTGACGCGCACGCGTCTCGCTGCTTGTCGTCTAATTCGCTCAGCGTGCCCACCCTGATTTGTGGTGCTATTTCCAACGCAACGGGATACGCCGACGCAAGCGGAACCGACGTTGTCCAGCCATCATTCTCGGCAACAAGCAATGCGCTTGCTGTTTGCGGGGCCCAGTTGTTTGCAACGCGTGCTGCCGTGCGTGCAGGAACATGATCAAACGCATAAATCTGCCCATGCGGGTGATCGATCGTTGCTCCAACATCGCGACCACGGTTTTCAAAAATCAAAACGTGTTCAACATCGTCGCGCTGCCCAAGCGCGGCTGTTCGAATGGCCCATAAATCGAGCACCTCACGTGCACCGCGCACACCAAGCCCTGCAAAAGTTTGTTGGTGGTCTGGCGAATACA
>CAINLH010000313.1 GCA_903850275.1 uncultured Acidimicrobium sp. | reverse complement strand
TGATTCCCTCGGTTTTCGCGAGTAGCTGAAATCCCTCAATTACTTCGGCATCTGTCACACTCGGATACTCAGCGCGGCCAATTGATGCATGGTACGAATGCTCGGGCCCGACACCTGGATAATCAAGACCAGCGCTGATGGATTGCGCTTCTTGAACCTGACCATGTTCGTCTTGCATCAAATACGACCGCATGCCATGCACGACACCGGGCACGCCTCTGCCCACTGCTGCGCCACCAGCGGGTTCAACGCCGACAAGCCTTGCTTTGGTGTCGACAAAACCCGAGAAAATACCGATGGCATTAGAACCGCCACCAACACAAGCCGTAACAACATCGGGATCTTTACCATCGAGAACATCGCGGCACTGCGCGAACGCTTCGTCGCCGATGACGCTTTGAAATGTCCGAACCATGAAAGGGTAAGGATGAGGCCCCATGACCGAGCCAAGTGCGTAATACGTTGTCTCGACAGTTGCGACCCAGTCTCGCATTGCCTCATTCACCGCATCCTTGAGTGTGCGACTTCCCGACATTGCCGGAACTACTTCAGCTCCAAGCAACTTCATGCGAAACACATTCAACGCCTGGCGCTGCACGTCTACCTCGCCCATGTACACCTTGCACTGCAAACCCAACAAGGCTGCAGCGGTCGCCGAAGCAACGCCGTGCTGCCCAGCGCCTGTCTCGGCAACGATTCGCTTCTTGCCCATTCGCTTGGCAAGAAGTACCTGGCCGAGCACGCTATTGATCTTGTGCGAGCCCGTGTGATTCAGATCTTCGCGTTTTAACAGCAGTCGAATGCCGAGCTGTTTACCGAGATTGTGGCATTCGGTGATGATGCTTGGCCTGCCCGCGTACTCACGAAGCAATGTGTCGAGTTCGGATCGAAACGATGGGTCTGCCCAAGCATCACGAAAGGCAACTTCCAATTCTTGGCAGGCAGGAACCAGGGTTTCTGGGACGAAGCGACCACCAAATTCGCCGAAACGGCCACTGACACCTGGGTCTTGCAACATGGCTCACAATGTACTGCCGCTTCCCGCCGCACGACCAAGCGTGGCGGGACAAAAACAATTACAGCAAGTCGTCGTCGCCTATCAGAGCAGCGGCTGAACGCGCATTTGCGATGAAATGTCTCATCTTTACGGCGTCCTTGACGCCAGGAGATTTTTCCACTCCACTACTTACGTCCACGCCCCAAGGCCGAGCCAACATGATCGCTTGCGAAACCGAGTCTGGTGTCAGACCCCCAGCCAAAATAACTCGCATCGACTCAGGAATCTCATTAAGAAGTTCCCAGTCGTAAGCCTCACCTGAACCTGGGTTTGGCCCATCCACTAACAATGCGTCCACACCGTAGGTGTCTCCTGAACGCGCATTATGCGAACCGGCGACGACAGCTTTCACCGAAAATCGAACACCGTTGGCTACTTCGAAGGCCGTCTCGGTTGATTCATGCCCGTGAAGTTGAGCTCCATGCAGATGCGCCGCGTGAACAATCTCAAGCACTCGCTGCGAGGTCTCATCTCGAAATACTCCGAGCGTGACGATTTCAGGCGGAAGCCTTTTGACAATGTCTGCCGCTGCCAAGGGTGCAATCTGACGCGGCGATGGTGCAAAAACAAAACCAATGGCGTCGGCTCCGAGCGCAACAGCCAGCAACGCATCAGCCTCTGAGGTGATACCGCATATCTTTATGAACACATTGGCAACGGTAGTGGCGAACACCGCTCGGACTGGGGACTCATCCCCCGCTTACGCGCAAAGATTCGAGGGCAGCCGCGGGGTCTGCTGCTGTCACGAGCGATTCGCCCACCAACACTGCGTGGTAGCCAGCATCTCGCAATCGCTGTGCATCCTGCGAATCTCGTACACCCGATTCGGCTACACGAATCACATTTGGCGGGATCATTTCGGCCATTCTCACGGCTCGATCATGATCTACAGCAAAAGTCGTCAAGTCGCGTTGGTTTACCCCTACAAGTGTCGCACCGATTGCCAACGCCATCTCCAATTCGGCTTCGCTGTGTGTTTCCACCAAAACATCGAGCATCAATTCGTCTGCAAGCTGGTGGAAGCTAACAAGCTCGGCCCTGTCGAGTGCAGCGACAATGAGCAGAACACAATCGGCACCCATGATTTTCGCATCGCAGATGTCTTTCTCACTCACCGTGAAATCCTTGCGCAACACGGGCAACTTCACTGCGGCTCGTGCTATTTGTAAATCAGCAACCGAACCACCGAAATGGGCCTCATCCGTGAGCACTGACAAACAACTTGCGCCACCAACTTCGTACGATTGCGCAAGCTCAGCTGGGTCGATATCGCTATTGAGCACACCTTTAGACGGTGATTTTCGTTTGATCTCGGCAATAACTGCCAAACGATCTACCGAATCATTTCGGATGCGCTCAGCAAACTCGCGTCCAAAGCCGCAATGTGCGGCCTTGTCGATAAGCGCGTCTAGATTGCGAGTGTCGACTTCGATTCGAGCCCGATGTTCCTGGAGAATCTTGTCGAGATACAAGCGTTACGCGCCCTTGCCACCAATTGGCGTAAGGAAATGGAACTCGGGAGCTCCATCCACGAATGGGGCGAGGGAAGCTGAGAAGGCTTTAAACGCGTCTGTACTCATATGCGCATTGCAAGCGTCTTGGTTCACATAAGTCTCGTAGATCCAGACGACATTCGCGTCAGCAGCATCGTGGTGGAAAATGTAAGTCAGTGTTCCCTCTTCGGCTTGTGCTGTCGCTAGCCCAGGTTTGACCGCTTCAGTTACTGCATCACGCTGGCCCTCTTTGATTTTCAATTTGACCACTAACGAAACTTTGCTCATTGGTTGTGCCTTTCGCTGATTGTTTCTAGAAACCTAGTTTGCTTTGTAATACCGATTCCAATTGCGCGATGGGAACGCGTTCCTGTGTAGTGGTGTCGCGTTCACGGATAGTTACTGCCTGATCCTCAAGTGAATCAAAGTCGACTGTGACACAGAAAGGGGTACCAATTTCATCTTGTCGTCGATAGCGCCGACCAATTGCCTGCGTCTCGTCAAAATCAACCATGTAGCGCTTGGACAATTGCCCAAAAATCGATTTCGAAAGCGGCATCAGTGTGTCTTTCTTGGACAAAGGCAGCACCGCAACTTTGTACGGGGCCAAACGTGGATGCAGGCGAAGAACGGTGCGGGGCTCGTCGTTGACCACGTCCTCGTCGTATGCGGCCAAGAGGAAAGCGGCCATGGTTCGGTTAGCCCCAGCAGCAGGCTCTACTACATACGGCACGTAACGCTCGTTGGTGGCTTGGTCGAAATAATCAAGCTTTTGGTGCGAAAACTCAGAATGGCGATTGAGATCGAAATTGGTTCGCTGCGCGATTCCTTCCAACTCTCCCCAACCCCATGGAAACTTAAATTCGATATCACTGGTGCCGGCCGAATAATGCGAAAGCTCATCGGCGTCGTGCGCACGTATCCGTAGCAAATCTGCGGGAATACCTAATTCGATATACCAGTTAAGGCGCTCGTTGCACCAGTATTCGTACCATTTCGTGCTCTCTGCAGGAGGAACGAAAAACTCCATTTCCATCTGTTCAAATTCTCGGGTGCGGAAAATAAAGTTTCCTGGAGTGATTTCATTGCGGAACGATTTACCAACCTGGGCAATACCGAACGGTGGTTTCTTGCGTGAGGTTTGTAACACGTTGGCAAAGTTGACAAACATTCCCTGTGCTGTTTCAGGGCGCATGTACACAGTTGCACCCTCTCCTTCAACCGGGCCCGCATGTGTCTGAAACATCAAGTTGAAAGCTCGGGCCTCTGTAAATGTGCAGCCCTTCATTTTGTTTGGGCAATCTCGCGCGTCTAACTGATCTTCCCTGAATCGCTTCTTACAAACAGTGCAGTCGACGAGTGGGTCGGAAAAGTTTGCAAGGTGGCCGCTGGCTTCGAAAACGGCTGGTGGGCCGAGAATCGCCGCGTCGATCAGAACAACATCGTCGCGCTCCTGCACCATGGTGCGCACCCACGAATCCTTGACGTTGCGGAGCATCAGCGATCCGAGCGGGCCATAGTCGTACGACGAGCGAAAGCCGCCATAGATTTCGGCGCTTGGATAAACGAACCCGCGCCGCTTGCACAAGTTGACAATCTGCTCGAGGTCGGTTGCTGGCATTGTTACAGGTTATAAGAAAGATGGTGCGCAGGAGCGCTCTCTTAACGCCGATCAAATAGTGAAGTAGATCTCAGACGGCGCTCGATGAAGTGTTCCATTGCCTGCGTCGCCAAATGTGTGAGTTCGCCCGAGGCGGCCGATGCCTCTTGCGCGAGCGCAAAATTCAGTTGACCTCCAAGCACCTGTTGCAACAGTTGCAAGGCGGGTTGCGAAATTGACACCCCTGTACGACACGATCGGCATTGTGCTCCACCCTGGGAAATGTCGAAAGCTACGAGCTCCACTTCCTGCTCGCAGCCAACGCATTTTTTCACTTGAGGGCTGACTCCCTCAGCGGCAAGTAACTTCCAGTAGAACGCCGCAACCACCACCGGTGAAGCCTGATCTGCAAGTGACTGCAGTGCCCCCACCAACATGTTGTACAAATGCGGAGCTGGCTCCCTGTCTGAAGCAATGTGATCCACGGCCTCGAGCATTGAAATTCCCTGTGTAAGCCGATCCAAGTCATGGTGCAATTTTGCTGATGACGAGATCAATTCAACCTGGTTGACCACATCAAGTTCTCTGCCCTTGTACAGGAGTATCTCAACGTGGCTCATCGGCTCGAGACGTGCACCGATCTTCGACTTAGTCTTGCGTATCCCTTTTGCAACTGCGCGTACTTTCCCGTGCCCCTGTGTCATCAACACAACAATGCGATCGGCTTCACCAAGTTTGTAGGTGCGTAGTACTACCGCACGCTCCAAATACTGCGTCATACGTCTATTCCGCCGAACCTTCGTTCGCGAGTAGTGAAATCAGATATCGCTTGTTGTACGTCAGATGATTGCAGTCGTCGCCACGGAGTATCAACGAAGACCAATTCGCTATAGCCCAACTCCCACATCAACGACTGGGGAACTTTGTTTGCTGGGCCGTGTACAACGATCAAATCCGGATCAAACAATGCAGGCGAATGCATTGCGGTAGACAAAGTGTCTTCGGTAATCAACGAGTCTGGAAGCGAATCAGCAACATCAACGAATCGTTGTTGACCGTCTGCACAAACATTAAATGAAATGGTAAATCCATCGTTATCCAGATGAGTAACGGTCGAACGATCAATAGAACCACCTGTGGCCTTTGCGATGCGTTTGCACACTTGCTCTCGCTCCATCTCGGTAAACCAACCGACATAGGGACAAATAGTGATCCATCGCATGCCAACGCCGCGAGCAGCACTTGATAATTCGCCAGTTATGCGGCACCATTCCTGAGTAGTCGTGTCAAGCCATTGCACCGACGTCCCGCCACAAACCAAAACGTGGACAAGGCCATGCACCGATTTGCTCCTCTTCCGTCTGAACAGAGTGGCTACGGACAACATCTCACCATTGTCGCACGAGCCATCACTAGTGTGAGTGCTCACATGGCAAACGAAATACACCCCGTCCGGTCCGCTCATGGGGTTCACGTGGCATGCATCATGGACGGCAATGGCCGCTGGGCCAAGAAACGAGGGCTCCCTCGCACTGCAGGCCACACGGCGGGTGAAGAGAACCTTGCGGAGGTCGTTCGCCAAGCCTCCGAACGCAAAGTTGGATGGTTAACCGTGTTCGGGTTCTCTACAGAAAACTGGGTTCGACCTAAAGCCGAAGTACGTCACATCCTTGCCCTTCACAAGCAACTATTTGGGCGCATTGAGGAACTCAACGCCAACAATGTGCGCGTCCAATGGATCGGTCGCCCATTCGACGAACCCGGCTCGAAAACG
>CAINLH010000312.1 GCA_903850275.1 uncultured Acidimicrobium sp. | reverse complement strand
GTCGGTACTTTTGCGACTAGACGCAAAATTTGCTTGTTCAGGTTGTCGGTATCAAAAACGTCTTGCGCATCGTCATAAAACGTTCCGAGTGCAGCAATTGCCGAGATGAACATGCCCATTGGGTGGGCGTCGTAGTGGAATCCATCGACGAACCGCTTTCGCATGTTCTCGTGAATCATCGTGTGGTGGGTGACGTCGTAATCCCACTTTGCAAACTGGTCGTTATTCGGTAGTTCGCCATTGAGTAGCAGGTATGCAACTTCGAGGAACGTCGACTTCTCGGCTAACTGTTCGATGGGGTACCCGCGGTAGCGGAGAATTCCTTTTTCGCCGTCAAGGTAGGTGATCGATGATTGACAAGCGGCAGTGGACAGAAACGCCGGGTCGTACATGCGTAGGTTTGGGTCGAGTTCGCGTAGTGCTGCAGATGCAAAGACGCCGTCGGTAACCGGAACAGTCACTTTTTTGCCTGTTCGGTCATCGATGATGGTGATTGTTTCAGCCATCGTGATTCCCTTCGTTATGTATTTGGGAAGCTTCCTCTCCCCGCAGACAGTGTAGGGGTTTGGCCCTTTACAGTGGGGTGTTGTCGTGCTTGCGTGGCGCAAGTCTCTCGCGTTTATCGCGAAGCATGACCAAGGCCGCCGACACTTCACGCCGAGTTTCCTCGGGGTTAATTACCGCGTCGACGTAGCCACGCTCTGCGGCCACGTATGGGTTGAGAAGTCGCTCCGAATAGTCGGCTTCGAAGGCTGCTCGTTCCTCTGGGGTTGCCCGGCGCTGCAAGATGGCTGCAGCCTGCCCCGCACCCATCACGGCCAATTCGGCCGTCGGCCATGCCAGGCACAAGTCGTTGCCCATTTTCTTCGAGTCCATCACGATGTAGGCGCCGCCATAACTCTTTCGCAAAATCACGCACACTCGGGGGACTGTTGCTCGGGCATAGGCAAACACCAGTTGGCCGCCATGGCGAATCATGCCGCGCCACTCCAAATCTTTTCCAGGATAAAAACCTGGAGTGTCAACAAGTGTCAGCAACGGAATATTAAATGCGTCGCAGAACGACACAAATCGTGCAGCCTTTTGTGACGCAGGAATATCCAGCGTTCCCGCAAGGATCATTGGTTGATTGGCAACAACTCCAACCGACTCGCCGTCAATGGTGATGAAAGCGGTAACGACATTGGCGGCCCAACGCTCGCGCAGTTCAAACATTTCGCCGTCGTCCGCAATGGCCTTAATTACTTTGCGAACGTCGTAACTTCCGGTTGCCGTGTCTGGAATGACAGCACCCGCCTCGGGCACCAAACGGTCAGATGCATCGCCGGTGTGAATCGGTGGTGCAAGCTCATCAACGTTGTTCGGGATGTAAGTCAAAAGGTGTTCGAGCGAAGAAACAGCCGACTCGTAGTCGGCAACCACCATGCTCGCTACGCCGCTTTGTTTTGCATGCGCATCAGTTCCGCCCAACTGCTCATTCGTCATCGTGATCCCAGTGAATTCGGCAACCATCGTTGGGCCGCTCACAAATGCATACGAGTCGGCAGTCATGATGACGAAGTCGCTCAGACCGATAAGTAGTGCGGGGCCAGAAACGGCGGGGCCGGTAACAATGGTGAAAGTTGGAACGACGCCCGAGCAATGTGCAATTGCGCGCGCAGCCTGCCCCCAACCATGAAGGGCTGCGATGCCTCCAAGAATGTCGGCGCCGGAGGATGCCATTGCCAACACGAGCGGGATTCGTTGATTGAGAGCCGTGGTTGCGGCGTTCGCAATTACTCCAGATGCTTCAGCCGATAGTGCGCCACGGTGGTACGAGGGATCGATGTCCACCCACACCACTGTCCGCTCGCACGAAGGAAGAAATCGAACTTCGGCTTTTGCCGCGCCCTGGACTGAGCGTTGTAGATGGACTCCCGTTTGAAACGAGGAATCGGTTACGCCTGACACGACTAGAGATTAGACGAGTGGGGAAGGTGTCAAAGAGGTGTTGACTCCCGGCTGGCGATCGCCTGTTTTGGCAACAACCTGCCTTGCAATTTCAAGTGCCGCGCGAGTGGGTTTGTTCGGGACTGGTCGTTTGCGCGACGCCCAACCAACTACGCGGCGGGGCAACTGCGGGATTGACACTCGAGTGAAATCGCCTTTGATCCAAGCCGGGATGGCGGTGGCGGGGACAATCGCCGGACCAAAACCTTCGAATGCAAGCGATGTGAGCAGGCGAACTCCGTCAATCTCTGCCTGCGGAGTAAACGCAAGGCGTTGTGCGCCTGCAGCTCGGTCGATAATTCGACGAAGCGCGGTATTCCGAGGCGCAAGCAATAAAGGTTGTGTAGCTAGTTCTGCGAGTGAAATCGTCTCAAGTTTTGCCCATGGGTGTTTATTGTTCACGAGTAACACAAGTTCTTCACTGAACAGTGGCACCAGTTGCAACTCGGGGTCGTCAATAGGGAAGTGGACTATTGCAGCGTCTAGTTCGCCCGCAATTAAGCGTGGCAATAGGGAGGATGTGCTGCCTTCGTGAATGATTGGACGAACCTGCGGATGTGCTTTTTGAATCGCGGTGAGCAGTCGCGGCATGAGCCAACGACCAGTAGTGCCGATGCATCCAAGGCGTGTTTCGCCGGCTACTTCGGTGTCAGTTGAATGGATGTCGGCTTCGATGTCCTGTAATTCATGAATAATTCGTCGGGCTCGCTCTACAACCAGAACACCATCCTCGGTGAGCTCGCCGCTTTGGCGATCGACCAAACTCGCGCCAAGTTCTTTTTCGAGCCGCGAAATATGCGCCGAAACGTTGCTCTGCACCGTGCCCAGCGCTCGCGCAGCTGCAGAAAATGAGCCGTGTTCTGAAATAGCGATCAGGCTTTCCAGGTGGCGAATCTCCATCAGCTCAGGCTAACCATTCCCCGTGACGACTATCACGAAAAATGATGGCTCTTATCGTGGCGTTCGCCTTGCGCGCTTACCCACGGGTAGGGCATACTAGAGACATATCGCGGTGAAGCCTCCCCCAGGTTTCACCCGACAGAATCCCCAAGTGGCTCCCCCAGCCACAAGGATTCTCGGTTGAGAGGCCCCGCAGCAATGTGGGGCCTTTCCCATTTCTCGGGTGGCTACTGGCCCAAGTCAATAGCCTGCCAGTGTGAACACTTCATCGTCGTCAAATGGGGCAGCGTTCATTGATCTAGATCGCACGTTGTTGTCGGGTGCATCAGGGCCAATTATTAGTGCGGCATTACGCAACGCCGGAGTCGTTTCTGCAACGCGACTTCCCGGCGAAGATGCGCTGTACCGCATTTTTAATGCAGTGGGCGAAAATCTTCCTTCGATGTTGCTCGCGCGTCAGGGTGCAGCAGTGATGAAAGGAAAGGCGCGACACGATGTTGTTGCGGCAGCACAAAACGCCTGTGACGATTTGTTGCAACTTGTTCGACCACTAGCCGCATCCGTTATTGCTGGTCATCGAGAAGCTGGAAGAAAAGTTGTTTTGGCAACGACGACGCCCAACGACGTGATTGCAACCTTCGCGCGTCGAATGGGTTTTGATGACGTGGTCGCAACACGTTTCGCTGTAGACGAACAAGGTTTGTACACGGGGGAGCTTGACGGCCCATTTACATGGTCTGCGGGCAAATTGGCCGCGGTACGCACGTGGTGCAGTCATCATCACATTTCGCTTTCCGAAAGCTACGCGTATTCCGACAGTGTGTATGACGAGCCACTATTAAATGCGGTTGGTTTCCCGCAAGTGGTGAACCCGGATGCCCGACTGACGGTGATGGCCGCTGCTCGCAGATGGCCAATTGTCAGTTTTGACAATCCCGATGCGCAAGCAAAGCCTCCTCTGCAGTCTTCAGACATTCAAAAGGTAGGTCTGCTCTTCGCACGACCAGAGGTTTTCCCATTCGTCAAGTTTTCTTTCACTGGAGTCGAAAACATCCCATCATCCGGCCCGGTAGTGCTCGTTGCTAACCATCGCAGCTACTTCGACGTGTTTGCAGTGGCGCTTACTGTTGCGAAGAGCGGTCGAACAGTCCGGTTTCTCGGAAAGAAAGAAGTTTTTGATGCTCCGCTGATCGGGCAACTTGCTTCGCTGCTCGGAGGCATCCGGGTGGATCGTGCGTCTGGCAGCGACGAACCACTTACTCATGCAGCGGATGCGCTTTCTGCTGGCGAGATGGTGGCGATTATGCCGCAAGGGACGATCCCACGCGGGCCAGCATTCTTCGATCCGCAGCTACGTGGAAGGTGGGGGGCAGCAAAGTTGGCGCGAATGACCAATGCGACTGTTGTCCCGATTGGTTTGTGGGGCACCGAGAAGGTGTGGCCGCGAAACGCTCGCTATCCAAACATTCTGCAAATCACGAGCCCGCCAGACGTGCAAGTGGTGGTTGGCAAGCCGATGCAATTAGAGAGCGATGATCCGGATCTCAATACCGCACGGATCATGGACGAAATTAGTTTGCTCTTGCCCGAAGAAGGTCGGGTTGCTTACGAGCCAACCGACGAAGAATTGATTCGCACGTATCCGTCTAGCTACAAGGGTGATCCCCGGGCAGAAGCCGAGCGAAGGCCCGGTACCGACTAGTTGAGGTTTGGCTTACGCATCAGGTTGCGAATTGCAAGTACGCACGAAACACCAATTGCGCCGAACACAATTTTCATAAATAGCGGCGAGACCACGATGAGCAATCGAAAACTGAGGTACAACGCCGGCAGGAGGAGTACAACGATCAGCATTCTGGCGAACAGGCCGTTGGGTGGTCGCCGAATTGCAAATATTGCAAGCGCGCCAGCAAGCAGGGTGTAACCCAGCATGATGCTGACAATGATTGCAAGGTCGGCCATAACTTGTGGGGCTATTTGTTTTGCTGTTCGACTTTTTTGCGAACGATATTGAGTGCGCTTCCTGCCTTGAACCACTCAACCTGTTCATCGCTAAACGTGTGCAGTGCTTCAAATTCAATTTTCTCGCCATTTGTTTTGTTGATGGTGCACTGCAGAGGTTTGTCTGGGACGGGAGGCAACCCAAGCACGGAGATTGTGTCGAGCTCGCCAATCTTTTCGTAAGTGGTGGGGTCTGCAAACGTGAGGGGCACGACGCCTTGCTTCTTCAAGTTTGTTTCATGGATGCGAGCAAACGAACGAGCAAAAATTGCGGCAGCACCGCGGAATCGTGGCTCCATAGCAGCGTGTTCACGGCTAGAACCCTCGCCGTAGTTTTGATCGCCAATTGCAGTCCATTGAATGTTCTTGTTTCCCCAGGCCTTTGCCATGTCTGGATACGAACGAGTTTGTCCATCGATGATGTCGCGTCCTTCGCCGACTGCATCGGTGAATGCGTTTACGGCGCCAATAAACAAGTTGCCCGAGATGTTCTCGAGATGCCCGCGATACTTCAGCCATTTGCCGGCAGCCGAAATGTGGTCGGTTGTGCACTTGCCTTTTGCTTTCATGAGCACGGGCATGTCTACAAAGTCTTTGCCGTTCCAGGCGGGGAACGGTTGAAGCAACTGCAAGCGATCGCTGGTTGGGTCGACGCTTATCGCAATGGATGAACCGTCGGTTGGCGGCGCGATAAACGTGTTGTTGCCCGCGTCGTACCCATCGGAAGGGAGCACCTCGCCGTGCGGGGCTTCAAGTTTTACCTGCGTGCCATCCGGCGCTTGGATGGTGTCGGTAGTTGGGTCAAAGTCCAGGCGGCCTGCAAGAGCAAGTGCGATAACGGTGTCTGGGCTTGTGACAAAACTGAGGGTGTTGGCAGAGCCGTCGTTGCGCTTTGGAAAGTTTCGGTTGAACGAGTTAACGATGGTGTTCGGTTTGTCTGTTACTTCTTTCGAGCGTTCCCATTGACCAATGCATGGGCCGCACGCATTTGCAAGAACGGTTGCACCAATCGCTTCCAGATCGGCGAGCAATCCATCTCGCTCAATCGTTGCGCGAATTTGTTCGGAGCCCGGAGTAATCAGCAATTCAACTTTGCTCTTCAGCCCATGCGCCTTTGCTTGCCTGGCAACGGATGCAGCTCTGGTGATGTCTTCATACGAGGAGTTTGTGCAACTACCGATAAGCGCCGAAGAGATCTCGAGCGGCCAACCATTTTCGTTTGCGGCCTGCTCGATTGCGTCGCCGATTTTGTGCGCGCGGTCGGGAGAGTGAGGGCCATTGATGAGCGGCTTCAGCGAGCTGAGATCAATCTCGATCACGCTGTCGTAGTGAGCTCCATCATCTGGGCGCAGATGTTCGCGAACAGCGTCTGCGGCGGCGGCGATGTCGGCACGCCCTGTTGCTTGCAAATACTGCGCGATTTGCGAGTCGTATGGGAATACGGAACACGTTGCGCCAATCTCGGCGCCCATGTTGCAAATGGTTGCTTTGCCTGTGGCCGAGATGCTGTCTGCACCTTCGCCGAAGTATTCGACGATTGCGCCAGTGCCACCCTCAACAGTGAGTACTCGAGCCACTTCAAGAATGACGTCTTTCGGGCTTGACCAACCAGAAAGTGTGCCAGTCAACTTCACTCCAATAACTTTTGGCCATCTCACGTTGAATGGGAAACCAGTCATCACATCTACAGCGTCTGCACCACCGACTCCGATTGCGACCATGCCAAGTCCGCCGGCATTTGGTGTGTGGCTGTCGGTGCCAATCATCATTCCGCCTGGAAACGCGTAGTGCTCGAGCACTACTTGGTGAATGATTCCACTACCTGGCCCCCAGAAACCGATGCCATATTTTGCGGAGACACTCTGCAAGAAGTCGTACACCTCTTTATTGGTGTCGATGGCAACACCCATGTCGATTCGTGCGCCAACCTTGGCAAGGATGAGGTGGTCGCAGTGCACCGTGGAGGGAACGGCGGTGGTGGGGAGGCCAGCAGTCATGAATTGCAGCAAGGCCATCTGGGCAGTCGCGTCTTGCATTGCAACGCGGTCTGGCGCGAAGTCGGCGTAGCTACGTCCGCGATCCATGTCTTGTGTCTCTGGGTTGCTGAGATGGTTGATCAAAATCTTTTCGGTCAGTGTCAAATTCCGACCAAGGCGCTTACGCCCGAGGGCAACATTTGCGGGGAGGGAGCGATACACGCCGTTGACGAGTTCGATTGGGGTTCCTGCGCTTGCGACCATGGTTACTCCTCGACGTGCCTGGGCTTGCATTTGCAAGCGTTGTATACAAGTATAGTACAAGTGCGCAGCATCCGATATCACGACATCGCATCCGAACTTCGCGATCGAGTGAGCGCTGGTCAATTAACCGCTGGCCGATTATTACCAAGTGAATCCGATCTCTCTCGCGAATTCGGCGTAAGTCGCGTCACCGTTCGACGAGCACTTGAAGTACTTCGCGATGAAGGTTTGGTTTCGGCACGGCAAGGTTTCGGTTGGTTCGTTTCGAGCGACCCTGTTTCACAGACGCTCGGCAGGTTGGGAACAATTGAAGAACAGATGCAGGCGAGTGGTCTAGAACCTTCGCGAAGAATCATCGACTTCGCTTTTGAAAAAGCAACGAAAAGGGTGTCCAAGGTGTTGGGCAGCGAGCAGGTACTGCGTGTGAAGCGAGTGAATATGGCCGGCAACGAACCTTTCGCCGTTGTCACGGTGTGGTGCCCGTTTGAATTGGGCAAACACTTGTCTCGACATGACGTGGAAACCACATCGTTCTACAACTTGCTCAAAATTCATCTTGGTGGTGCAACGCAAACCATCGGTGCGGACGCCGCTACTTCCGAAGAAGCGCAACTGCTTGAAATTCCTGTTGGTTCACCGATCTTGCGCTGTGATCGCGTCACCAAAGACGACAGT
>CAINLH010000311.1 GCA_903850275.1 uncultured Acidimicrobium sp. | reverse complement strand
TACTAGCAGCGCAATCTTCCCTGTCAAATCTGCAGTTGTGAAATCGATGCTTCCCTGCTGATCATGGGAAGAGGTTCCAAAAACCTTGAACCCGTTATCTCTAATCTCTTCCACTGACACGTCCTCGATAATCGGAACATGAAACATCGCGCCTGCAGAGGCACGAACCACTTTCGGATTAAACGCCTCCACTGTTCCAGGAGTAAGCACCACAGCGGATACGCCAGCTGCTTCTGCGGATCGAAGAATGGTCCCTAAATTGCCCGGATCGCTAATTCGATCGGCAATGACCACCCACTGGGCATTCTTCACCGCGGCAAGACCACTACTTCTGCGCTCGGCGATTGCAATGACTGGCTGAGGTGTAGTTGTGCTTGCAACCCTCTCCATCACACCATTTTCAAGGTCAAACGTTCGAGCATCCGTTCCAAGCACAGCTAATCCGCCTGGGGCGATGAACTGTTCTTCTATCTTCCAACCGGCGCTAATTGCTTCGGCAATGAGAACGTGTCCTTCAATTACGAAACACTCTTCCTCAATACGAGCACTGCGGCGCCCTAACAGGCGCCGCAGTCGTTGTACTCGTGGATGTGTGAAACCGAGTCGAGCGTCGCTCAGACGAGTGCTCCCTTTGCGGTTTCAACGATCTTGGCGAAAGCAGCTGCGTCATGCACAGCGAGGTCGGCCAAAATCTTGCGGTCGACCGTGACCCCTGCCTTCGTTAAACCTGCGATAAGCCGGCTGTACGAAAAGTCGTTCTGGCGGCAACCAGCATTGATGCGCTGGATCCACAGGCTGCGGAATTCGCCCTTCTTGGCGCGACGGTCACGGAATGCGTATTGACCCGAGTGCAATACCTGCTCGTTTGCGGAGCGGAAGGTCCGGCTTCGGTCTCCGTAGTATCCCTTCGCTTTCTCGAGAATCGCTTTGTGCTTTTTCCTTGCATGTACTGCGCGTTTTACACGTGCCATGTCAAAATCCTTTCAATTAGTTGTGTGTCGTAATCAGAGTGTTTTGATGGTTTAACGGAGACCCAGGCATCGCTTGATGCGCTTTACGTCTCCCGAGTGAACATCGACATTTCCGTCGAGGCGACGGGTACGTGTTGATGCTTTGTGCTCGAACAAGTGCTGGCGCATCGATTGCTGGCGACGCAGCTTTCCCGTTCCTGTGAACTTAAAGCGCTTCGCAGCGGTCTTAGAAGTTTTCATCTTTGGCATTGTTTGCTCCTCTTATCTAGTTGAGTTATTCGGCCACTGGAGCTTCAGACACTGGCGCCACCGGTTGGGTGACGACCGCAGGAGCCGTTTCAGGGGCTGCCTTTTGTGTCGGTTGCTGTGTGGTCGGCTTCTTGGTTGTCTTTTTCTCTGGTGAAAGCACCATCGTCATATTTCGACCTTCAAGACGCGCCATCGTGTCGACGCGGGCAATTGGTCCAAGTTGTTCGATAACTGCATCCAAAATCTTTCGGCCTAGCTCGGGGTGAGCAACTTCGCGACCGCGGAACTGCAACGTCACTTTTACCTTGTGCCCCTCACCGAGGAACTCGTGCATGTGACGCACCTTGGTATCGAAATCGCCCTTGCCAATTTTTGGACGGAATTTGACTTCCTTCATCGTGATCTGCACAGTCTTTTTGCGTGACTCCTTTAGACGCTGCGATTCCTCATAGCGGAACTTTCCGTAATCCATAATTCGACATACGGGCGGATCTGCTTGTGCTGCAACTTCTACTAAATCAAGCTCTGCGACTCGCGCTCTTTCGAGTGCGTCGGCAATGCTCACGACTCCAACTTGTGAACCATCGGCATCTACGAGACGAACTTCGCGGGCGCGAATTCGCTCGTTGTAACGAGGCTCGTTAATTGGCGGTGCTATGGCTTTACTTTCTTGTGCAAGTGGCGTGGCCTCCTGTGTGTGGAGCCGAACCCGAAAAAGGGTTTCGCAGGCGCGCGGACGGGCCAAGACGCGCGTAAGCGCATACAAGACCCAAACGCACTAGCCAGCCAAACCGCTCCTGAAGGAACGACGATGTACTGAGAATCTGTGGTCAGGTGGGGGAAACGAGTTCCCCACTTGGGCTATTAGCGTAGCGCAGGTGAATCAGGATCCAACACCACACGAGATTGACCCAGAATCAGAAGAAGCGCTTGCTGCTCTTGCCGAAACCAGACAGCGCATTGCCGAGGTTCCAGCGAACATAGTTGTCGTAAATCATGTGATGGGACTGTACGAATTGGCCGCGATCCATCTTTCGGCTGAACCTCCAAGGCTTGAAGAGGCGGCGTTGGCTATCGACGCAGTTGCCTGCATCGTTGAAGGGCTTGGTGCCCGTTTGGGCGAAGAGTACAAGACACTGCAAGACGCACTTGGAAACATCCGTCTTGCCTTCGTGCAGATCAAGGGCGTCATTGACAACGCCGCACCTCTCATCAACTAAAGCTTGACGACTTGGCTCGCCTCGAGCAGACCAAAACGCTCAACTGGGAAGAAAGAGACGGAAGCCCCGACTGCAATTTCTCGGGTTTCATCCATGATTTCTGCACAATGAAATACATATCGAATGTCTTCTGACTCGACCACTCCTAAACCACGGTGGTGATCAAACTCGGCAACCATTCCAAACTGTTGATTACTGGTGTTGCTCATCAAATCGCTCCCCCGCGTTTATTCGCGCACCATTAAACCAACTCGAAGCTTCTGAGATGGGCTTTCCCTCAAGTTGAACAGTCTGCAATTGAATTGCATCTTCGCCGAAGCCAACAAACACTTGGCCGTTGACGAGATGAATTTCTCCAACACCAATAGTCATTCCCGAAACACGCTCTGCAGTCAATACCTTTAAGCGCTTGCCTTTGATATACGAAAAGGCACCGCCAATGCGGATTTGTCTGCATGCATGCTCCGCTGAGCCAAAAAAACTTAATCGCACATCAGTTGGTGAAATCTTTTTTGCAACGATCGGTACGCCTTCTTGTGGACGCGAGCTTGAAACACCGTTCTGGCAAACATCAAGCAGTAACGGTTCTGCCAAAGCCTCCAACCTTGATCGAAGCTCTGCAAGAGTCTCGGTCTGCGAAATATCCGTGGCAACCTGGGCGATGATGTTGCCAGCATCCAATTGCTGAGCAACCTGAATTATTGAAACGCCCGTTTCACGATCGCCCTCCAAAATGGCTCGCTCAACGGGCGCCGCTCCGCGCCACCGAGGTAGCAGCGAATAGTGAATGTTGATCATTGGCAAAATATCCAACGCCTCATCAGTGAAAATATGGCCAAACGCAACAACGACGCCGAGAGTTTCGGTTTGTTTCTTGGCTAGTTCGATCGCGTCGGAAACGTGATGCGAGAATGGAATGCCCAATTCGGTCGCAACAACTTTGACGGGGCTCGGCGAGACGTCACTACCCCGGCCGCGACGCTTGTCTTCACCCGTGACAACCAACGCCACAGTGAGTCCCGAGGACACCAACGAGCGCAAAGGCCCAACAGCAACGTCCGGCGTTCCAAAAAAGATTATTTGCCTAGGGCGCGTGATCGGTAAAGGCGCGAGCATTGCTACGTTAAGCGAACGTGTACGGGCTCGCTATTTTTCGGGCTCTTCTCGTGCTTTTGGTATTCGTTAAGCGCTATCTTGCGCTGATCTGGCAACATTCTGTCGAACATCAACACGCCCTGCAGATGGTCTATCTCGTGTTGGAAAAGCCGAGCAAGAAGTTCATCTGCTTCAACCTCTATTTCGTCGCCCTCCAGAGTTAGCCCGCGGACAAGCACTTCTTTGGGGCGCAACATTTCTACAAAAAGGCCCGGTATTGACAGGCAGCCTTCGTCGTATACCCATTCACCGGATGACTCGACAATGGTGGGATTCAAAATCACTTGCGGATCGTCATCTACGTCATAGACAAAAATCTGTTTCTGTACTCCGATTTGTGGACCGGCAAGCCCAAGGCCGGGCGCCTCGTACATGATGTGGAGCATGTTTTCAGCCAACGACACCAGCTTCCCATCGATGTTGGTGATGGATGCAGCCAGAGTCTTTAATACAGGATCACCGTAAACGCGGATTGTGGACGCATCTGGCACGCCTACGCCGAAACCAGAATCTGGAGGGGTCGTTCCTTTATTGCTCATTGCGTGTAAGGCTAGCGAGGCCATGAGTGACGAGCAGTACTTTACGACCAAGCCGAATTCAGCCTCAGACGTTCGCTACACAAGTTTCGTAGTCGGCAATCGCAACCTACAACTGGTCACTGATCGCGGAGTATTCGCAAAAAAGGGCGTTGATCAAGGCACGCAAATTTTGCTGGATGCAGCTCCTCGCCCGTCCACCACCGGCAACTTCCTGGATCTAGGTTGCGGATCGGGAGCCATTGCAATGTCATTAGCTTCGTACTCGCCGGAAGCAAAAGTCTGGGCAATCGACGTCAATGCTCGAGCACTGCAACTTGTTGGTGAAAACGCCCTTCGCAATGGACTCATGAACGTCACCGCTTTGTTTCCGCAGTCTGTGCCGTCGGAATTGCAATTTGATTTGATTTGGTCCAATCCGCCAATTCGAATCGGCAAAAAAGCGCTACATGATCTATTGGACACATGGCTGAACAGACTTAGTCAAAGTGGTCAGGCGTGGCTCGTAGTCAACCGCAACTTGGGATCGGACTCTCTCGCGGTGTGGATGATGGGTAACGGTTTTGAAGTAGCCCGACTTACAAGCAAGCGTGGATTCAGAGTGTTGAAGGTAACGAGGAAACCCGACTATACGCGTGGCGGATCAACAACCAACTTGTAGCGCGCGCTCTTGGAAAGGTTCATTCCGTCTAGCGCACTAGAAAGATGTTGCCAGGTATCGGATCGGATGAGGTAGGTGCCGTGGTCGTCGGCACTTACGGAAATACC
The DNA here is from genome assembly GCA_903850275.1 of uncultured Acidimicrobium sp. GTDB lineage: Bacteria > Actinomycetota > Acidimicrobiia > Acidimicrobiales > Ilumatobacteraceae > UBA3006. The sequence continues at coordinate 269 of CAINLH010000311.1, read as the reverse complement.
AAATTGATTTTCGATAGACGCGACAACCTCTGGTGCGGCAACACCCGAAACTTGCGCGAGACAGCTGAATGGAGGCATGTGCATAGCTTGGCGAGATGCAGTCTCGGACGCGATGTACGAATCAATGTTTTTGTCAGATATCGCTTTTAGCAAGGGATGTTGCGCGTTAAAAGTTTGCACCAACACTCTTCCATCCTTGCTACTTCGCGAAACAAGTCGAGCAGCACCAATGAGTAAAGTCGATGTGATTTCGGATGCTCGATAACGCG
>CAINLH010000310.1 GCA_903850275.1 uncultured Acidimicrobium sp. | reverse complement strand
TTTGTGCGGCGATAGAAGCCCATGTTCTCGCTTTCTGTAAAGCGCACGCCAGGTTGTTCGTATAGGGAGAAAACGGCAACCATTCGCTCCTTGTCACCATTCACCGTGGTGACACGGTGGGCTGTGTTTCTACCTCGGAAGACGTTCAGTGCGCCTGGTTCGATGTCAACGCTGATGACCTCGGGATCTTTGCCCGCGACCAGTTTCCCCACACCGTCATAATTTGGATCTAGGTCGGTTCGGAGTTCTCGCCGATATTCAAAAATCCCATCTTGTTCCGCGCGTTGCAGAAGCATCGTGATCGTGAATTCAGAACGGTCAAAGTGCCAATTGAGCGCCTCTCCTGATCGATAACTCAGAACATTGACGCGTGCCAATTCGTCTTCCATGAGGTGAAGTATTGGGAGATTCATGGTTGCAGCGATGAACATTCGAAAATTCGGCCACTCGTAGACATCGAGTAGTGGTGTTCCGGTTAGCTGGTCGGCACACAAGGTGTGATTGACAGTCATGATTTTCTTTAGAGCTGGATGGTCATGCGACAAACCTTCGACTTTGTCGAGGAAGTAGATGTTATGTTCGCGTCGGATCTCAACTGACTCATATTCCATGCGCTCCTGAATTACGGTTGCTGCGCTCTGCAGCACATCGGCCTTCAAAAATCCAGGGAGTTCAAACATTCCCTTTTCATTGAGGTCATTTCGACAATTATTGACGAGCGTGTCCCAATCCGCTGAGCCTGGCGTTCCAAGGGGATATTTATCTAAATCCACAACGTTCGCGATGAGGTCCATATTCGAAATGTAATACTTTTGATCCTGAAGGGCTTGTTCTGAAGTGATTTGTTTGGGACCGCTACCGTGCTGTAGCCTCCCGCCGAATTACAGGGTTGTGACGGTAGTATTGGTGGGTGCCTACACCTGATAATCGCGGTCCCCGTCGCCCACGTAAAGACGGAGACGCCCCTCGTTCGGCGCGTCCATCACGCCCAACTAGCGCAACAGGAGGCCCACGCCGGGACGACAGTCGTCCTTCACGGCCCCGCCGAGATGATGAACGCCCATTGCGTCCGCGTTCAGAGGGGGACCGAGCAGCTCGTCCTCGCAAGTTTGAAGACCGTCCAAGCCGTCCATCGGCTGGTGGCGCTGGCCGCCCACGCAAGTTTGATGATCGGCCAGCCCGCCCGCGTCGTGAAGATGGCGCATCCCCGCGTCCCCGTAGTGCAGACGATCGTCCATCGCGCCCAAGAGGCGATAGCGATCGTCCTTCACGTCCACGCAGCGCAGACGATCGTCCGTCGCGCCCAAGAAGTTTTGATGAGCGCTCGTCCAGTCGTGGTCGACCTGCATTTGGTCGACCAACAGAAGGTCGTGGGCGCCCAAGTGAGGGAAGAGGACGTCCGAGCGAGGGGCGAGGTCGTCCCGCAGAGGGCCGTGGTCGCCCAAGCGAAGGTCGTGGTCGCCCAGCATTTGGTCGGCCAACAGAGGGCCGCGGTCGACCATACCGTGATGACGATCGTCCAGTAATTCCTCAGACTGCAGCGCAACGTAAGGCGGATGAGGTTCGCCGTCGTACGGGTGGTCGTAAATACGACCGTGATGACATGCCGCGCATGGAGCACACCACGTCCGAATGGAAGGACGAAGGTTCGGTTCGCCCTGCTCGCCGTTCAAAGCCGCGCGTAGAAGAACAATACGACGCACCAGAACGCGATGAGAAGCGTGCCAGTGCTGCGGCTCTTGCACATATCGAAGCAACCGTTGGCAAGAAGATCAACTCGGTTGTCGGCGATGTTGCTGCAAAGCGACTCACTGCGAAACTTGCTCTTGCGCTCGACGCGTTTGAACGTGAGCGTTGGCAAGATGCCAAGCGCATCATCATTCCAGTGTCCCGAGATTGCCCTGGCATCAAACTGATTCACGAGATTGCCGGTTTGTCGTTGTACCGATTGGGCCAGTGGCGTGACGCTGCGGATCATCTTGAACAAGCTCGTGCAGTTTCGGGTGGCGAAGTTCTCAACCATCCAGTTCTTGCCGACTGTTACCGCGCGTTAATGCGTTATGACAAAGTGGATGAATTGTGGCGCGAACTTAAAGAAGCTTCACCAGATCCAGAAATCATTGCCGAAGGTCGCATCGTTGCGGCTGGTGCATTGGCCGACAAGGGCGATGTTCAGGCAGCAGTTCGCTTGATGCAGCTTGCGAAGCAGGATCCCGCAAAAGTACGCGAGCATCACCTTCGCGAATGGTACGTGCTTGCCGATCTGTACGACCGTTCAGGCGATTTGATCAACGCGCGTTCAATCTTCCAAAGAATTGCCTCGAACGACTCAAACTTCTCGGATGTGCGTGATCGTTTGGCAACACTGGGCGTTGCGTAACTAGCGAGTTTTCAACTCTCGCATTACCAAACCGGTACGCAATTTCGGCGTAAAAAACGTCGATTTTGGCGGCATCAACAGGCCCTCGTTTGCAGTCCGTTTGATCTCGTCAACGCTCACAGGCCTGATGAGAATTGCGGCTGTTGCTCTTCCGCTCGCTACAAGTTCTTGCACTTCCGTCGCGCCATGTTGATAGCCGACAGTGTGGTCAACACCTGCCAACGCATATTCGAGCCTTGCGCTGTCCAATTCTCGGACTGAATCGAATACACCAACCTTCGGTGTCATCCATGAAACCGACATTCGGTCATCTATGAACACGAGACTTCCTCGCTTGTTCATCTCCTGAAGAGTTTTGTCATCAACGGATGTGGCAGCTTCGAATGTATAGAACTGTGTGAGCGCTCTTCGCAGATCATCGTCGGAAGCGCCGTTGTAGAAGCGATGGATAGCAGCGACACTCAACTGCTCCTCAACCAACTCGTTGATATAGGTGAGCGTAAGTTCGGCGCCGGTATCTTTCGATTGAGTTCGGGCACGAACTTCGTCCCGGAATGTTCGGCTAATCGCGTATCGGTGGTGTCCGTCGGCGATGACGACCGGACTGGAACTTACGGCGGCGCAAATCGCCTCGATTCGCCCCTTGTCCACAATTCTTTCGACGCTGTGGATGACACCCTCAGCGTCGACGACTGAACCCACCGGTTCGCCCGGCTCTGAAAGAAGGGCGCTTAATCCGATTTTGGTGGAGAGTCCCCAGACTGGTGAAAGATTGGCGTCTGTTGCGCGCGTCAGGTCGAGTCGATCAGTCTTTGCCTTTGGAGTGGTTTGCTCGTGCGGAAGAACGCCGCCAGCGCCTTCATCAACAACTTCAAGAGAGCCAATCACACCGACGATGTTGCGACTCTTGCCAGTCTCGTCGGTGAATGAAGTTCGATACAGGGTCAGTGAAGGTTCGTCGTCACGTTGCAGCACGTCGTTCTTTATCCACGATTGGAGTAGATGCGAAGCGTTTGCATACGCATCCGATGGGGGAACGGCTATCGGTAAGTCGATGTGAACGATGTTGTGGGCTGACTGCGCCGCCAATTGTTGGCGGTCGTAGTCGCTCAATACGTCGTAAGGGGGCGCACAATGGACACCCAAGTTGCCATTGTCAGCAAAGCGAAGCGCATGAAAAGGTTCAAAACGAGGCACAATAGAAGTGTGCCAGCGAAGCCTCCCGTTTTGTGTGACTTAGATGGTGTCGTTTGGCTGATGCACCAACCAATTGCTGGCTCGGTTGACGCCATCGCCCAGTTGCGGGAAGCGGGCCACAGGGTGTTGTTCGTTACCAATAACTCCTTTTCGACGGTTGTCGATCAGGAGCATGCATTGGAGAAGATTGGGGTCAGCGCAAAAGGCGAAGTATGTACGTCGTCGCAGGCTGCTGGACTGCTGCTTTCACCGAAAGACCGCGTGTTGCTTGGTGGAGGGCCCGGCGTCATGGAGGCAATTATCGAATCGGGCGCCACCATTGCAGCCCGATCTGATGATGGAAGCAGAGATCCAGACATTGATATTGATGCCGTAGTTGTCGGTTATCACAACACATTTGATTATTGGGGTCTGCTCAGGCTTGCGGGTGCAGTGAGATCTGGCGCACGACTAATCGCAACGAACGATGATGCAACTTACCCAACTCCCAATGGTCTGATTCCAGGCGGAGGCTCGATACTCGCGGCGATCGTCGAGGCAAGTGGGGTACGTCCAACTATCGGCGGGAAGCCACACGAACCGATGGCACAACTTGTTCGTCAGCGACTTGGTATCGAAGATCTTTCGTCGGCATGGATGGTGGGCGACAGGGCCTCAACCGATGGTTTGTTTGCTCGCCAAGTTGGCTGCAAATTTGCACAAGTGCTGACGGGTGTTGCATCGAGCGCTACTTCTAGTGATGGCGATCATCTTGTGGTGCCAGATCTTGCTTCATTTGCCAGCATGCTTATTGATGCACAGATCTGATGGCTGGTAGACGCGTTCCAATCATCAAGGTTCTCGTCTCGAAGGGTCTTGCCGACGATGAATCTGGTGCCGCCTCGTTGATCGATAGTGGGGTGGTCTTGGTGAATGGGAGCATTGCGCTATCGGCGGCACATTTGGTTGCTACATCGGATGCGGTAGTGGTGAAGCATCCGGATCGTTTTGTTTCCCGTGGCGGCGAAAAACTTGATTTCGCTCTCGAATTTTTCGAAATCAACGTTTCCCTGAAGAACGTTCTTGATGCTGGTGCTTCAACAGGAGGTTTCACAGATTGTTTGCTTCAGCGTGGTGTGGGGCGTGTGGTGGCGGTTGATGTCGGCAAAAGTCAAATGCATCAGGCAATTGCCCGAGACCAGCGTGTTGTCGTGTGCGACGAAACGAACATCAGGGATTTGGAGAACGCCGCACAGTTGGACAATCACGCTCTAGGGTCCATCTTCCGGACTCGTTTCGATCTGGCAGTGGTTGATCTTTCGTTCATCTCTTTAAAAGTCGTTGCAAGGGCTTTGGTGGCGTGCGTTGCAGCAGGCGGTCAGATGATCCTTTTGGTCAAACCCCAGTTCGAGGCAACACGCCTCGAGGTCGATAAGGGTTCGGGGATTATTCGTGATTCGGAGATTCACCTCCGGGTGGTGTCAGAGGTAGGTGCGGCATTTTCATCATTGGGTTGCAGCGTCCGAGGCGTGGTGGAATCGCCGATAAAGGGGGCACAAGGGAACACCGAGTTTTTGATGTGTTTGGATATTGGTACGACGGACGTGACACCCAATGGCTAGTTTTGGTGCAATGGAGCCTCGGCGATGAGCAACATTTTCGTGATAGCCCATCACACGCGTCCCGAAGTACCAGAGCTGCTTGGGGCGCTTCAGCGTTGGGCCAAAACGTCAAATCACATGGTTTGGATGCCGCACAGTGACGCGTTAGCGCACGGATTGCAGGATGTGGGTAGCGATCGACACGCGATGGACGCCGACTTAGTTGTTTCGCTTGGAGGTGATGGCACGGTTTTGAGAGCCGTTCATTTGCTCGACGGCGCACCAGTTCCAATTCTGGGCGTCAATGTTGGGACACTTGGTTATCTCACCGAACTAGATCCCACCGACTTCATTCGTTCAATGCAGATTTGGTCCGATGGAGTAATTGGCACCGATTACATCATTGATCAACGAATGATGCTGCATGTCACCCTGCATCGCGCAGACGGGTCCGGCTCATCGGCGTGGCGTGCACTCAATGAAGCGGTTTTGGAGAAGCAACAGTCGGGCCACACCATTTGGCTCGACTTGGTGATCAACAATCAGGATTTCGCACGCTATTCGGCCGACGGCCTCATTGTCTCAACCCCAACGGGGAGTACCGCCTATTCAATGAGCGCGCGTGGGCCTGTTGTCTCCCCGCGCCACCGGGCACTGCTCATCACCCCGGTTTCGCCACACATGTTGTTCGACAGAGCGCTTGTGCTCGATCCGCAGGAGTCTGTACACATCAAGGTTGTGGGAACCCGACCAGTAGACATGGCTATTGATGGAAGGCGAGTAACAAGCCTCAGCGCCGACGATGTGGTGGTGTACGCGCCAGACACTTGCTCTGCACACTTCCTGCGTTTCTCGCCTCCAAAGTTTCACCAGATCGTAAGAGCCAAGTTTGGTCTAGGCGACGATTAATGCTCACCGAATTGCGAATTGAAAACCTTGGAATAGTTGAGAACCTCGAGTTGGTTTTTTCCGATGGTGTCATTGCACTCACCGGCGAAACCGGTGCCGGAAAGACAATGCTCGTGGAAGCAATCAACCTCCTCATTGGTGGCAGAGCCGATGCGACAGTTGTTCGTCACGGAACGCAAGAGGCCCGCGTAGAGGGTCGTTTCGTTGTCGGTGACAACGAGACCATTCTTTGTCGAGTCATTCCATTGGACGGACGTTCTCGTGCATACGTGAATGGTCGCTTGGCCACCGTTGCTCAATTGTCGGAACTTGGCCAAGAGTTGCTCGATATGCACGGGCAACATGCACACCAAAGCCTTTTGGGCGCTGCGGCTCAACGTGAGGCTTTGGATCATTTCGCTCAAATAGATTTGAGCGGCCTTCGTGCTGCTCGTGCCCGTGTCACGGAAGTGGATGCGTCATTGGCGCTACTTGGCGGCGATGAGCGCGCTAGGGCGCGTGAAATCGATTTGTTGAGGTTTCAGGTCGATGAGATAAGCGCGGCATCTATATCCGACCCGCAAGAAGATGAGTCTTTAGCTAAAGAGCAAGACGTGTTGTCTGATGCTGTCAACTATCGCGATTCGCTGTGGAGCGCTCATGGCGTAATGAGTGATGAAGACGGCGTTTCAGATTCGCTCGGTAAGGCCATTGCCTTCTTGGGAAATCGAGAAGCTTTTTCGGAAATCATTACTCGGATGAAAATTATCCAAAGCGATCTTGACGATGTGTCCGGCGAGTTGCGCGACACGGCAGAAGGCATCGAGGACAATCCAAAACGGCTCGATGATGTTCGCAACAGAAGGCAATTGTTGCTTGATCTACGTCGCAAATATGGTGAAACACTTAGCGATGTAATGCAATATGGCGCCGAGTCATCCGTCCGGTTGGAAGAACTCGAAGGTTATGAGGCAAGAGCGTTGGCACTTGACGCCGATCGTAAACAAGCAGTTTCCGAACTTCGAATACAGGAACAGCGGGTGGGTGATGCAAGGCGCAAGGCTGCACCACTGCTTGCTAAAGCGGTTCAACAACGACTACGCAAGTTGGCGATGCCGCATGCAGTGCTCGATGTCCATGTGGCCAATGATTCGGGCGATGTTTCGCGCGATGCAGCCGGTGACGGTGTCGTGTTCCTGCTGGCTGCTAACCCGGGCACAGAAGCTCTCCCACTCACCAAAGTTGCCTCCGGCGGCGAGTTGGCTCGGACGATGTTGGCTCTTCGGCTTGTGTTAACTGAAGGTCCGCATTCGCTTGTTTTTGACGAAGTCGACGCTGGTATTGGCGGGGAGGCGGCAGTCGCTGTCGCCCAGGCATTGTCCGACTTGGGCAAGCGCCACCAAGTCTTAGTCGTTACCCACTTGGCGCAGGTTGCTGCGGTTGCAACCAGCCATATTCAAGTGTCTAAACAGGTCAAAGATCGACAGACTTTTGCCCAGGCCCAACCCCTCGATGCGGACGCGCGGATCTCGGAGATTGCCCGAATGTTGTCGGGAGGGGTGGCGGAGACTGCCGCTCTCGAGCATGCCAAGCAGCTGTTAGCCGCGACCACATCCGAGGTGGCGGCGAAGCGTTCTCGGCGCTAGTCGTCGACAGGGTATGCTCTTCTTCCGTCATCAAGTAATCGTTTCCATTCGGGAAACTTTGTTGGGTCAGACGGGAGCAAGTAATGCCGAAGCACGTTTTTGTGACAGGTGGCGTTGCATCATCCCTCGGTAAAGGTCTTACCGCATCTTCGCTCGGGCGTCTTCTTAAAATGCGCGGTCTTCGCGTGACAATGCAAAAATTGGATCCGTACATCAATGTCGATCCAGGAACAATGAACCCGTTCGAGCATGGTGAAGTGTTCGTAACTGATGATGGTGGCGAAACCGATTTGGATCTTGGCCACTACGAACGTTTCATCGACGAAAACCTGTCTAGATCATCCAACGCAACAACAGGCAGTATCTATCAAGCAGTGCTCGCAGCGGAACGTCGTGGCGACTATTTGGGTCGAACTGTTCAAGTCATTCCGCATGTAACTGACGAAATCAAACGTCGTATTCAGCGCCTTGCAACAGAAGACGTGGATGTGGTGATCACTGAAATTGGTGGAACTGTTGGCGACATCGAGATCCTCCCTTTCTTGGAAGCGGTTCGTCAGTTTCGCAACGAAGTTGGTCGCGACAACGTCTGCTATGTGCATGTCACGCTCGTTCCATTTATCGGTCCTAGTGGCGAGCAGAAGACTAAACCCACTCAACACAGCGTTACCGAGTTGCGCTCGCGTGGCATTCAGCCGGACATCATTGTTTGCCGAAGTGATGAGCCAATCAGCGATCAGTTGAAACGCAAGATTTCTAACCAATGCGACGTCGATCATCGAAACGTGATCAATGCGGCAGATGTGAAGAATATTTATGAACTTCCGCTGATCTTGCACGATGAAGGTTTAGATACTCGAATTTGCGATGTGTTGCGTCTCGAGTCCGAAGTCGACTTATCCCCATGGCGCCAAGTCGTTGCCAGGGTCGAAGCGTCCACAGCGCCCGTTCGCATCGGTCTGATCGGGAAATATGTTGAGTTGCAGGACGCATATCTCAGCGTGGTAGAGAGCTTGAAACACGCAGGTTTCCATCATGCTGCGAAAGTGGAGATCGTATGGATTCAGGCGGAAGAGGTTGAAGGGCTGCTAGCCGACGATCGATTAGCCACTCTTGATGGAATCGTTATACCCGGTGGCTTCGGCATGCGTGGTGTAGAGGGGAAGATCCGAGCCGCGGAGTATGCGCGTGAACATGGCGTCCCTTGCTTGGGCTTGTGTCTGGGAATGCAGGTGATGACCATCGAATTTGCTCGCCACGTCCTTGGGCTCAGCGATGCCAATTCCACCGAGTTTGATTTGTCTACGCAGAATCCTGTGATCGACTTGATGAACGACCAACGCGACGTTACGGATAAGGGCGGAACGATGCGATTGGGTGCTTATTACGCCGTGTTGGAACCAGGCACCAAAGTTGCCAATGCATATGGCGAGTCGGTCGTGAGTGAGCGGCACCGTCATCGGTACGAGTTCAATAGCAACTATCGCGCTCGGTTTGAAGCAGAAGGATTCCTCTGCAGTGGCACTTCGCCCGACAAACGTTTGGTCGAATTTATTGAATTGAAGGATCACCCTTTTTGGGTTGGCACTCAGGCTCACCCCGAATTTAAGAGCAGGCCAGATCGTTCTCACCCGTTGTTCCGAGAATTGATTGGCGCGTCTTTGCGATATCGATCTGAAAACAGCAGTAAATCGGTTAGCAACGATTCGACGTCGGCCAACGCGACTGCGTAATAGTCGTAGGTTTGAACTCAATAACCCCCCGCGAGCGTTTTCTCAATTGGTTGAGCGTGGAGCAGGGGCGTTCGCCGCGAACGATCGAAGCATATTCTCGAGATTTGCTTGGCTACGAAGAGTTCATTTCTACTCGCGATCATGATGTATTTTCAGCGACGTCGGAAGATATCGAGCAGTACATATTATTTTTACGAAGCACGGGGAAGGCGGCTAAAAGTGTCGCTCGGTCATTTGCGGCCATCCGTATGTTGCACCGATATCTTTCCGACGAATCGATCCGGACGGACAATCCTGCATCAAGTGTTGACGGAGTAAAGGTTCCGAGCGGAATTCCCAAGGCGCTTTCAGAAGATGACATTGATCGTTTGTTGTCGTCTGTAGGCGGAGTCGATTCATTTGCCCTCCGCGATCGGGCTCTTCTCGAATTTCTGTATGCAACGGGGGCTCGAATCTCCGAAGTATGTGGGCTATCGCTCGGTGATATTGATATGGAGTCAGGTCTAGTTCGTCTGTTCGGTAAAGGTTCGAAAGAGAGAGTCGTACCGTTTGGCAGTCTTGCTGCGAAAGCAATGCAAGAGTGGCTGTCACCAGGGGGTAGGGGAATGCTCGTACCTCAGCAGTGGGCTCGACGGGATTTCGCCGACGCGGTGTTTCTCGGAGCCCGTGGAACCCGTCTTTCTAGGCAGGCTGCCTGGGGAATAGTTCGTAAATATGCACAACGAGCAGGTTTAACTGAAGATCTCTCACCCCATGTTTTGCGGCACTCGTGCGCCACTCATATGTTGGTTCACGGCGCTGATCTTCGTATTGTGCAAGAGCTTCTTGGACACGCTTCGGTCAGCACTACGCAGGTATACACAAAAGTTGATAATGAAATATTGTTCGCAATGTATGCACAGTCGCATCCGAGGGCAAGGCTGGGTAGCTAATTTGTCTAAGTTTCAGTTGATTCACTTATGCAAAAGATTCTTTTCGTCACTCTTTGCTCGTGACATCAGTGTCGAGGAGTTCAGTCGAGTCCATTCAATTCTTTCAGTGAATGAGATGGATCTATGGAAGAGCTATCAGAAATTTGACAAGCGTCATTCAATCGTTGTTCTCAACCGACTTAACGCGTTCATGCCGCATGCTGGTAGAGAGGTGCACGTTGCTGCACTGCTGCATGACATTGGGAAGTCGGATTCACGGCTTGGCGTGTTTTCGCGTGTCATTGCAACGATCGTTGGGCCAAGAACTGGCCGATTCTCGCGCTATCACCATCACGAGGAAATCGGCATTGAACTACTTGAGGCTGCTGGTTGTTCCGAAGTCACAATTTCTTTACTAAAGGGTATTGGTGACCCGCAAGCGCTCGCAGCGTTGTCTGATGCGGACAATATTTAGATGTCACCTTCTCGGTGTCATACCTATAGCTTGCTGTGCTCGCTGAAGCGTTTTTTGCGCGATGGCTTCGGCGCGAATCGCTCCAACTGAAAGCATTTCGTGCAGTTGTGATGGATCTGAGATGAGATTGGTATATCGAGCTTGGATCGGTTGAAGTATGGAGACAACGGCTTCGCCGCAGTCCGATTTCAATTTTCCGTACTGGCTGTATTGACCCGCCAATGCTTGCGGAGCAGTGCCGGTAGATGCACTCAAGATGTCAAGTAAATTACTGACACCGGGTTTCTTCTCTCGATCGTAAATTACTTCGTTGTCACTATCGGTTACCGCTCGTTTGAATTTTTTCATTATGGCTTCGGGCGAGTCGAGCAAATATACGCATCCCGCATCGCTTTCTGTGGACTTAGACATCTTGGATGTTGGGTCTTGCAAGTCCATAACTCTTGCCCCAACTGGTGGAGTAACCGCTTTCGGAATCACAAAGGTCTCACCAAAACGATGATTGAAACGCATGGCGATATCTCGGGTGATCTCAATATGCTGTTTTTGATCGTCGCCTACAGGTACTTCTTCGGCGTCATACAGCAAAATATCGGCTGCCTGCAGGGCTGGGTAAGTGAAAAGCCCGGCCGATACAAATTCTGCTTCACGCTTCGATTGCTTATCTTTAAACTGCGTCATTCTGCTCAGTTCGCCGTAACTCACGGTGCATTCCATAATCCAACCAAGTTGACTGTGCGCTGGAATATGCGACTGAACAAAAACAGTTGCAACCTTCGGGTCGAGTCCAACTGCGAATAAGACAGCGGCTAGTTGCAGGGTTTGATCGCCGATCACTCCGGGCTTGTCTGTGACCGTTAGCGCGTGAAGGTCTACGATGCCGTGAAAAACGTCGTTTCTGTTCTGCCCTGAGACCCAGTTGACGAGTGCTCCGAGGTAGTTGCCGAGGTGGACAGGGCCTGTCGGTTGGATGCAGGAAAGCACTCGAGCCACGACTCAACGCTACTGGAAACAATTGCCCTGAAGGCTCTTTCAAGTAACCTCGTGCCGATGGGTTACGAAGTCAATACACCAGTTTTTGATGGTCCTTTTGACCTCTTACTCCACTTGATCTTGAAGGAAGAAGTGGACATTCATGAAGTGTCCTTGCTCGGCATCGTCGAGGCATATTTAGCGGAAGTGCAAAAAATGCAGATCCTTGATTTGGATGTGGCTACTGAATTTTTGCTCATTGCTGCCACGCTCGTCGAATTGAAGACACGACGGTTGCTCCCAGGTCGAGACGATCTCGACATCGATGACGAGCTTGCGCTTTGGGAAGAACGAGATTTGTTGCTGGCCAGGCTGCTTGATTGCAAGACTTTTAAAGACGTTGCATCGGTGATGAGCAAACTTTCGGAAATGGCTGGATTGAGCGTCCCTCGGCGTGCCGGTCCCGATGAACGTTTTGCCGAACTGATGCCCGATTTGTTAGACGGAGTAAATCCTCTGCGTCTACATCGCGCGTTCCTGCGTGCTGTCGCACCTAAGGCACCGACGAGTATCGACCTTTTTCACGTAGCGCCAATACGCGCAAGCGTTGCCGAGGCGCTCATGGAATTGTTGGATTTGTTGCCTGCGCTTGGTTCGGTGTCATTCCGTGATTTGACCGACGGCATCGACGATCGAATTCAAGTTGTCTGCAGGTTTCTTGCAGTCCTTGAACTCTACAAACAGGGTCGAGTGGATCTAGACCAAGCCGATCGATTTGGTGACATCACCATTGTGTGGACAGCAGGTGACGATCGTGGTTTCGAATCAGCTTTGGTTATTGACAATTATGAAGGATGAACGGGGAAGAGATGTCAACGCAACAGTTTGATGAGAATGGTGCTTCAGTGGAGGCAGACACAGTTCGTGCGCTTGAGGCAATTTTGATGGTTGCGATGGAACCGGTTGATCCTTCGTTGCTGGCCCAGTTGCTAGAGCAACCAATTGACGTGGTCGAGCGTCTTTGTGCCGAACTTGCATCTGCCTACGAACTAGCTGGGCACGGCTTTCAACTTGTCAAAATCGCTGGCGGGTTTCGCCTGCAATCTCACCCCGACTTAGCTTCTTATGTCGAACGTTTCGTCTTGGACAGTCAGGAAGTTCGGATCTCTTCAGCGGCCCTTGAGACTCTTGCGATCATTGCCTACAAGCAGCCGATATCACGTAGCCAAGTTTCCGCTATACGCGGCGTCGACCCTGATGCTGTTATGCGCACGCTGCAAGCGAGGGGTTACATCACAGAAGTAGGGCGTGACGACGGCCCAGGTCAGGCAGTCATGTTTGGCACTACGCAACTGTTTTTGGAGAAGCTTGGTCTTGCATCTATTGATAGGTTGCCAGGTATTTCCGAATTCGTTCCTGATGCTTCAGTCGTTGAAGCACTGGAGATGGGTTTGCGGATAGTTCCACAATCGCAAGTAAGCAACGTCGCACCAGATACAGATATCTGATGAGCAACAAGTCCGTGCCGGGAGGCACTGATCCAAGAGAAACTTTGGGAACTGGAGAGCGACTTCAGAAGATTCTCGCTCAGCGTGGTTGGGGAAGTCGAAGAGTCTGTGAAGACTTGATCGCTGATGGTCGAGTTACGGTTAACGGTGAGGTTGCAATTCTGGGCCGAAGGGTCGATATCGCAGTTGACCAAGTTGCTATTGACGGTGCTCCAGTCGGTGTCCGGCCAGATTTTGTGTACTACCTGCTCAATAAACCGACCGAAGTAATTTCAACTGCGCGGGACACCCATAACCGCGCAACAGTCACAGAGCTGGTTCCTCGGGAGCCAAGGGTGTATCCGGTCGGGCGCCTCGATGCCGACTCTGAAGGGTTGTTGTTGCTTACCAACGATGGTGAGTTGACGAACAGAATTACGCACCCAAGTCACGGTGTGGAAAAAGAGTATTTGGTTCATGTCGAGTGTTCTGATTCTGGCGTAGGTGAGAGCGCCATTCATCGGCTTCGGATTGGTGTCGATTTGGATGGCGAAGTCACAGCGCCCGCCGATGTGAGTCAGGTGCAGTCAGGCGTATTGAGGATCGTGATTCACGAAGGTAAGAACCGCCAGATTCGGAGAATGTGCGAAGAGGTAGGACATCGGGTTATTCGGCTAGTGAGAGTTCGCATCGGTCCTATCGTCGATAGATCATTGCCTCCAGGCGAATGGCGTCACCTCACTGCTGCCGAGGTCAAGTCGTTAATAGAGGCAATCTCAAAGTAGGTCGAGGATACGATTGTGTTGTGGTTACGCGGCGATGCAACATTCTTGGGCTTGGCCTAATCGGAGGGTCCCTCGCCTCGGCGTTGACCGATCAAGGTTGGCGGGTCAGTGGTTCCGACGCGAAAGTTGAATCGGAAGGCGAGGCCATGTCTCTTGGTTTGATCCATGAGATTGGTATTGATAGTGAAGCCGAGATTTCCTTCGTATGCACTCCTGTGGGTTCGGTTGCAGACCAAGTTCGTTTGGCACTCCGTTCCACCAAAGGGATAGTCACCGACGTTGGGGGTGTTAAAGCGCCGGTGGTCGCGGCTATTGATGACGAGCGTTTTGTTGGCGGTCATCCAATGGCAGGAAGCGAACTGATCGGGCTGCAAGGTGCAGATGCTCAATTATTTAATAATGCCGTTTGGGTGCTTACTCCATCGGCTAACACACCAGATTCGTCTTTCGCGGTAGTCGCCAACGTGGTTAAATCGCTCGGAGCTGAAGTTGTTGTGCTGGATGCACAGCGGCACGACCAACTGGTCGCCATCGTTTCGCACCTCCCGCATCTCACCGCTGCAACCTTGATGGGTTTGGCTAGCCAACAATCTCAAGAACATGTTGCCGTGCTGCGTCTTGCTGCTGGTGGTTTCCGTGACATGACCCGGGTTGCTTCAGGGCACCCAGCGATCTGGATAGACATTTGTAAAGAAAACCGAGTGGCAATAACAGGAGCACTTGACTTGCTTATAGATGGTTTGACATCTATGCGAGAGGTCGTCTCGCAGCAGAACGAGTCTGAATTAATGGTTCGATTGCAAGATGCAAGAGTTGCTCGATCGAATATTCCTGGTCGAGTACGCGACTTGCTCGATGTAGTCGAAGTTCGCGTTCCGATTCCAGATCGTTCTGGAGCCGCAGCCGAGATTTTTGCTATCGCCGCCGAACTTGGTGTTAACACCGCGAATTTTGAGGTTGTTCACTCTGTTGAAGGGGACCGTGGTGTTCTTGTATTGGTGATAGATGAGGGCAGCAAGGATATTTTCCGCGGCGGTCTTATCGCACGAGGTTTCCGACCGTCCGTATCCCGCATTTCATGAGCATGTCGGATATTCGTCGAGTCGAGAAACTTGATCATGAACTGAATGCCGTGGTATCTGTGCCGGGCTCGAAGTCGATTGCGAATCGTGCGTTGATCTGTGCTGCTCTTGCAGACGGAGTCTCAGAGGTTAACGGTGTCCCCGACGGCGACGATACAGAGGCAATGATTGAATGTCTCAATTTGCTTGGAGCACGCATAGAGCGAACGGGCACCACGGTTACATTTCGATCTGCAATTGATTTGGATCGCAAGGATCTCTTAACACTTGATGCTCGGTTGGCTGGAACTACTGCCCGGTTTCTTACGGCTGTATGTGGCTTGATTTCTGGTCCTACATTGATAACCGGGCAGAAATCGTTGTTGTCCAGGCCAATGAACGATTTGCACCAAGCCCTGTTATCTCTAGGCGTCCAAGTTGAATGGAAGGGCGATGCAGGAAATTTACCTGCGGTTGTTCACCGCGGCAAGACCTCGGGTTCAACCGTTGAATTACCTGGGACAATTTCCAGTCAGTTCACAAGTGCCTTGATGTTGATATCTCCTGCGCTCCCTCTTGGTCTCTCGCTATCGATCCTCGGTGAGGTGATATCGCAGCCGTACATAGACATGACGGCATCAGTGATGCGTCATTTCGGTGCGCGTGTCGAAGAGGGCGTTTCAAAAACGACAATCTCGTCAGGTGGCTACCGTGGCTCCTCATTTCACGTGGAGCCCGATGCCTCCTCGTCTTCATACCCGCTGGCTGCGGCGGCAATTGTTGGTGGATCAGTTGAGATCGTTGGTTTGGGTAAAGAATCGATACAAGGTGATGCGAAATTTGCGGAATTGTTAAGTCGGATGGGCTGTGACGTTGAATACACGCAACATTCGGTGTCCGTTCGGCGTGTCAAGAGCAGGCAATTGCAAGGTATCGATGTTGATATGCGTGACATGTCGGATCTTGTTCCTACCTTGGCCGCAGTCGCTGTCTATGCCTCAACACCAACCACAATTCGCGGCGTCGGTTTCATTCGCTCAAAAGAGAGCAACAGAATTGACGATCTGGTGCATGAGTTGCGCTCAATTGGTGTCGACGCAATCGCGTCGTCGGATGGATTGATTGTGCATCCGTCAGAGGTTCAAGGGGGCTTGGTGGAAACCCACCATGATCATCGCCTGGCAATG
>CAINLH010000309.1 GCA_903850275.1 uncultured Acidimicrobium sp. | reverse complement strand
CGCAATATGCGTATAGCAACTTTGCGCCGTGGCGAATAATACCGCCGTACTCCTGATCGACACCTGGCAAAAAGCCGGGAACGTCTACGAAGGTGATGATTGGAATGTTGAATGCATCGCAGGTGCGCACGAAACGCGCTGCTTTTTCGCTGGACTCGATGTCGAGCACACCCGCCAAGATCATTGGCTGGTTGCCAACGACGCCAACTGATTGACCATTAAGCCTGGAAAAACCGCAGACGATGCTTTTTGCCCAGTGTGGGAAGTATTCGAAGAACTCGCCGTCGTCCATCACTTCGGCAATGACCTTCTTCATGTCGTACGGCTGGTTAGGTGATGCGGGCAAGATGGTGCGCAACGATTCGCACAAGCGCTGTGGGTCGTCGGTTGCGTCGCCCGCTGGTGCTTCGCCCAAGTTGTTTTGTGGCAAGAAACTGAGCAGGTAACGAACGTCTTGCAAACAGGCCTGTTCGTCGGCGCTTACAAATGTGGCAACGCCGCTCTTTGAAGCGTGGCTCATTGCGCCACCCAACTCTTCGAGTGTTACGTCTTCGCCTGTCACTGTTTTTACAACGTCGGGGCCAGTGATGAACATGTGGCTTGTCTCGCGCACCATGAAGATGAAGTCGGTCATGGCGGGCGAGTACACGGCGCCACCAGCGCAAGGGCCAAGAATGACCGAGATTTGTGGGATAACACCCGACGCTTGAACGTTGCGATGAAAGATGCCGCCATAACTGGCGAGTGAGACAACGCCTTCTTGGATACGCGCACCGGCGCCGTCGTTGAGGCCGATGAGCGGCGCGCCAACTTTCAGCGCCAAGTCCATCAGTTTGTGAATCTTTTCGGCGAACACTTCGCCCAGTGCTCCGCCGAACACGGTGAAGTCTTGGCTAAAGACAAAAACTTTGCGACCGTCGATGGTGCCCCAACCAGTGATGACGCCGTCGGTGTATGGGTGCTCTTCCAAGCCAGCAGCCTGCGCGCGGTGGCGGGCAAGCAAATCCAATTCGTGAAAGCTTCCCTCGTCGAGCAAGACGGCGATGCGCTCGCGGGCCAACAGCTTGCCCTTTTCGTGCTGTCGTTCTACTGAGCGGGGCGAACCTGCGTTGTAGGCGGCCTCTTTGCGGGCTTGCAGGTCGGTCAATTTGTCGTTCATCGAGGAGTTACTCACCCGTATGACGATAGTGCCCGCTGCCTACGCAGCCCCGACGCGGCTTAGCCGCCGACAGTGGTGGGCACTTCGGCAACAGTCGTTTCGGGCACAGGGGCCTCGGTAACGGTGAGCGTGGTAGCCAGTGGAACGAGTTCGCCCGTTGTTGTGGCCCCCGTAATTTCGATCGACCACACGCCTGGTGCATTTAAGAGGAATGTGCCGTCGCCCGCGACAATGGCTGCGCCTGGGCGCTTGAGCGGAACGTTGATGGAGATGCCGGCAAAGCCAACTTCTTGAGGAATCAAGTTGACCGTGAAATTGTTGATGCGTGAAGGCTTCAGCAACTCGATGCGCATTGCATTGACGCCTGTGGTTCCGGGTGTCAGTGACAAGATGACGTGGAAGCGATCATTCTTTAGTTCTTCACGGAACTCGTACACCGCACTTGGCCCGCTTACCGACGCGCTGGCTTGTGGTGGTCGCATCGGGATCATCCACGAGGTGAGACCAAGTGCCACAATGCCGATGAGT
>CAINLH010000308.1 GCA_903850275.1 uncultured Acidimicrobium sp. | reverse complement strand
CTAACGGGATTCAAACCCGATCATGCAGACAGCATCGGGCACATTCAGGTTATTGCGATGGGCTTGTTGGCAGTTCGATACATTCTTGAAAATCTTGCTACGACATTGACACCATCTCGATTCCGTGAACTTGCCAATGTTGATTTGCCACATTTATCACTGGCTCAACAAGTGTTGTCTGCGATTGTGCGAACAGCAGTCTATGCGTTTGTAGCTGAAGCCTTTATTGGAAACAACTGGGCACTATGGGTTGGTTCGTTGATCTATTTGGTACCGAAAATTGTTGATCTTGTGGTCGATCGATTGCCAAATATAGAAGCGCTGTATCGTTGGATGCCACGAGGAGTTCTGAAAGTGACCATGATGATGTTGCTGGCACGAATTTGGGGTGTAGTTTTGACGTCATATATTTCTGATCCAGTGCAGATGGTGACATTTGGTTTTGTATTTATGGGTACTCCTTCGCTGGTCGTGACGATTCTTGGTTGGTTCGGTCGATCAAGTAGTAAGAATTGGAGCCACAACTGGCTCACACGAATTGGTGGATTAATTGTTTTGATTATGGGAATTCTGATGGTGCGAGGCGTGATTTTTGTTTTCTAATTCCCGCGAGCAATTAAGGTGTGACTTAAGGTTCGTCTAGTTAAAACCCTTGCCCAGTCTGGGTTTGAGAATGCTTGACCGAACACCTGTTCGGGGTTATGGTGACTACGTCGCACCGGGCGAAATACGTACACATCAGGTATCAACCCCGCGACACCCCCCATTTAGGGTGCCAACTTCACTAAGAAACCGAACAGACAGGAATAAGAGCCATGGCAAGCAAAGAAAGTAAGCACCACGAGGTAAAGAACAACTCGAATGAGTCCTCAAGCAATCGCCTCAAGGCCCTCGACGCGGCACTTGGCCAGATCGACAAGCAGTTCGGTAAGGGCTCCATCATGCGCATGGGCGAAAAAGACTCCATGACCATCGCCTCCATTCCAACTGGCGCACTTCCTCTCGACATCGCACTCGGCATTGGTGGCTTGCCACGCGGCCGTGTCATCGAAATCTTCGGCCCCGAGTCATCGGGTAAGTCAACGCTTGCAATGCACGTGGTGGCCGAAGCCCAACGCAATGGCGGCATCTGCGCCTACGTCGACGCCGAGCACGCGCTCGATCCTGTCTACGCCAAGGCAATTGGTGTCGACATCGACAACCTGCTCATCTCGCAGCCAGACACCGGCGAACAAGCACTCGAAATCACCGACATGTTGGTGCGCTCGGGTTCACTCGACGTCATCGTCATCGACTCGGTGGCTGCACTTACGCCACGCGCCGAAATTGAAGGCGAAATGGGCGACAGCCACATGGGCTTGCAAGCACGATTGATGAGCCAGGCATTGCGCAAGCTCACTGCCAACCTCAACAAGTCCGACACCATCCTTATTTTCATCAACCAGTTGCGTGAAAAAATCGGTGTCATGTTCGGTTCGCCAGAAACCACCACCGGTGGCCGTGCGCTCAAGTTCTATTCGTCGGTTCGTCTCGACATTCGTCGCATCGAATCCATCAAAGACGGCCCAGAGGTTGTTGGTTCACGCACACGCGTGAAGGTGGTGAAGAACAAGGTTGCTCCACCATTCCGTCAAGCCGAATTCGACATTATGTACGGCAAGGGCATCAGCCGCGAAGGCGCAGTGCTCGACATGGCTGTCGAAATGAACATCGCCAAGAAGTCCGGCGCGTGGTTTACCTACGACGGCGAGCAGCTTGGTCAGGGCCGTGAGAACGCCAAGACGTTCCT
>CAINLH010000307.1 GCA_903850275.1 uncultured Acidimicrobium sp. | reverse complement strand
GGGCTCGGGTTCTCGAACAACTGATCCGTCTTGACCACACCGATTTTTTACTGCACGACCGCGAAGAATTTAAGGCAGAGCTTTTGGCCGCAAAGCATCGTTCGGCAGCCATCAACATCAGCGTGGTTCGTAAACGCAATCTTGTGCAAGCACATGTTGTGGTGTTGGCGTGCGGCGCACCACACAACGAACTTGCACTGTCGTTTGTGCAGGCAGGCGCTCATGTTGTTTCGATGAGCGATGACGTTGATGACACAACGGCACTGCTCGACTTAAACGATCTAGCCACACAACACAATCGGCTACTGGTTGTGGGGGCCGCAGCATCACCTGGGCTCACTGGTTTGTTACTTGCGCACCTGGCAACACAGTTCGACTCGATTGACGAAGCACATGTTGCAGTGCACGGCACTGGTGGGCCAGATTGCGCAAGGCAACACCACTCTGCATTGGCGGGTTCATCCGTTGGTTGGCACGATGGAAGTTGGCTGCGCCGGCCGTCGGGCAGTGGGCGCGAACTGTGTTGGTTTCCAGAACCAGTGGGCGCATACGACTGCTACCGGGCAGAAGTGGCAGACCCACTGCTGTTGCATCGCGCAATGCCCCAACTACAAAGAATCTCAGCGCGCATATCGGCAACCCGCCGAGACAGGTTTACTGCACGCCTGCCAATGCTTGCCCCGCCCAACGCAGAAGGCGGCATGGGCGCTGTACGCATTGAGGTGCGTGGCATGCGTGGTATTTCTCGTGCGATGGAGATTGTGGGTGTTGCCGAGCGCCTTGCACATATTGCTGCCATCGTTGCTGCAACAACAACCAACGCAATACTCCACAACAACATTTCGGCAGTTGGCGCACATGTGCTTGGCGGAAACGAAATGCCAAACGCACAACTACTGCGCGGCGTTGCCGATGCGGGGCTGCATATCCACCAATTCGTTGGCGCATAATTTCGCCTCACGCAGTTAGATTTTGATTGTGGTTTCGCACGCGCATTCGGACATTCATGGAGAAGTGGCCGAGCGTCTGCGTGTAGCGGGGCAGCGCTACACCACCAAAAGGCGCACCATCATCGATTTGTTGGCGGGTGTCGGCCAGCCAATGTCGATAGCAGATCTGTTAGAGCGCAGAAGCGACTTGCCGCAGAGTTCGCTGTATCGCAACTTGGTGGTGCTTGAAGAGTCTGGGGTTGTTTCAAAGGTGGTGACGACAGGGGATCAGGCGCGGTACGAATTGGCCGAACACCTAACCGGCCACCATCACCACTTGCTGTGTTCTTCGTGCGGCGCGGTGCGCGACGTGGTGGTGCCCGATGCGTTGGAGCACGAATTAGACAACGCGCTTGGCAAACTGGCAAAGCGAGAGGGTTTTACGCTCGACAGGCATCGCCTGGATCTCATTGGAAGGTGTTCATCGTGTCAGTAATTCGCAAAAAATCTCTGCAGAACGAACCATTACTGCCGTGGTTGCCCGATTCGCACATAGTTACCGTCGAGAACCGCGGCGAGTTTTTTGTGCGACGATTTCAGCACAGCAACCCGTCGGCACCAACGCTTCTGCTGTTGCATGGCTGGACTGGCTGCGCCGACACCAACTTTTTCTCGGCCTATCGACAACTTGCAGAGAAGTATTCGTTTGTAGCCATTGATCATCGTGGCCACGGCCGCGGTTTGCGTTCGCAAACCCCGTTCACACTGGAAGACTGCGCCGATGACGCGGCCTTGGTGTTGGCACAACTGGGCATCGGCAACGTTGTGGTGGTGGGTTACTCCATGGGCGGGCCGGTTGGCATGTTGTTGTGGCGCCGACATCCGCAGTTGGTGGCAAGTGTTGTGTTGTGTGCAACAGCGCTGGAGTGGTGTGCAACGCGGGCCGAACGAAATCGTTGGCGTGTTGGCCGGCTCTTGGCACCAGTGTTCAGAATGGTGAGCACGCCCGCTGTCATATCCCGAGTGGTTCGTCGGGCAATGGGCCGTAAAAGCGAGATTGCATCACTGCGCCCTTGGATTGTTGCAGAAACCCGTCGCAATGATGCGTGGGCAATTAATCAGGCTGGTCGCGCACTGTCTCGTTACGACGCGCGCGAGTGGGCACGGGGCATCGACGTGCCCGTTGCAGTCGTGGTAACCACGAAGGACACGTTGGTGCTTCCACATAAACAACACGCACTTGCTGGTGCCACAGCGGCACATGTGGTGTCGTTAGATGCCGACCATATGGCCGTGATGAACGCGCCAGACAAATTTGCTACAGCGTTACGAATTGCTGTCGACCACGTTGCCTTTATTGGCAAGTAGCTTCACCACTTCTTCAAGCTGTTCGCGCAATTCGTCGGTTGTCACTACGTTGGACAACGCAAGTCGCACGCTTGCTAGTTCGCGGGCCAGAAACTCAGCGTTTGCTTGGGTGCTTGCTGCAACGGCGCGGTCGGTCTCGGCTTGTCGGCGGTCGCGTTCTTCTTGGCGGTTTTGCGCCAACAAAATGAGCGGCGCCGAATAGGCGGCCTGCACGGAAAACATCAGGTTGAGCAAGATGAATGGGTATGGGTCCCACTGGAAGGCAATAAATGCCACGTTGAGTGTGATCCAAATGATGACCAACACCGTTTGCACGATAAGGAAGCGAGCAGTGCCCAAGTAGCGGGCAAGGGCTTCAGAGAATTGACCGAAAGCATCTGGGTCGTAATGCACGCCAAGTGTTGGGCGGCGATGACGTGGACGTGCGAGGTCTCCGCGCTTTTTCATGACATAACCCCAGGCGTTGGGTTGCGTCGCCAGTTGGCGGGCAACGTGCGGTCGAGCACGTCGTCGACGGTGATTGCACCTAAGAGATGATTGTTGTCGTCGCATACCGCAACGGCCAACAAGTTGTATGAAGCAAGGCGCACGGCAACATCGCGCTCCACCATGGTTGGGCTAATGGTTGGCTCCATGTCGACACACTGCCCAAGCGTGAGGTTTGGCGATTCGCGGAGCAGTCGCTGGAAATGCACAACACCCAAATAGGTTCCGGTTGGTGGGTAGTGCGGCGCGTGTGCAACGAACACCTGTGCAGCGATTGAAACCAAAATGTCTGGCTCACGAATTCGGGCAAGTGCGTCTGCAACGGTTGCATCTGGCGACATCACGATCACGTCTGGTGACATCAGCGCGCCCGCGGTTCCTTCGGCGTGCGACAACAACTGGCGCATGGTTTCGGCGTCGTCGTCATCCATTGCTTCCAACACACGGCTGCGTTGTTCGCCAGGCATTTGCACGAGCAAGTCGGCAAGGTCGTCAAATTCCATTTCTTCAAACACGTTGGTGAGACGTTCCATGTCGAGGCCTTCAATCAGTCGCAACTGTTCGTCTTCTGGCAACTCTTCCAACACGTCGGCAAGGCGTTCGTCGTCCATTGCTTCGGCAACAAGCCGACGTTGTTCGAGCGGAAGTGAACGAATGAGAATTGCAACATCGCTTGGGTGCATATCGCGCATGCGGGCTGCTTCAGCCGCCATTGCGGTGGTTGGTGCAAACAATGCAGCAATGTGTTCCCAATCAACAAGGCGATAGCTAGGTCGGGGGTTACGCAGGCTGCGCTTTGCCAGGCGCACTTTTGCAATGTGCCAGCCCGGTGTGCGGCCAGAAACAAAACCGAGCGCAACATCGCTGACGGT
>CAINLH010000306.1 GCA_903850275.1 uncultured Acidimicrobium sp. | reverse complement strand
GGTGGATGGCGATCGATACCGCGAGCCAAACGATGCAACTCTTCGCCCACAGGGCCAAAGCGCCCGGTAAGCACAGAGAGTTGCACTGCAGCGATGTCGGCAAGATGCGCAATGCCTAAACGCTGCAGCAGCGAAACCACGCTCCGATCGATCTCTGCAAAGTCGGCAAGCACTGCAACTGGTAATTGCGATAAGCACTGCTGGCTAGCGCCGACATCCACCACATGCCAGCCGCCAATAGTTGCTGCGTGACGCGCCGCTACGTGTGCCGCAAGACGACCATCGGCCACACCCACACCGAATGAAGCGACACCGGCATTACCCATGCCGACAAGAACATGTTCCACCATTGCGTGCAGCCGCTGTGCAAGCGCTGTATCGCCGCCGACATATCTTGAGGGGCCACGCGTGGCCAACACAATGATGCCAGGGGTGCTCACTTCAACAAGTGGCACCAACTGCGCCACCGATTGCACCACAGGCTCGAACATCAAACGATCGCGCTCTGGGTTACTGGGTGCAATGTGCAGTTGAGGGCATGCGGCCTGAGCTTCGCGCCTGCGCATGCCCACCAATACGCCATTGCGCGCTGCTTCAGATGTGCGAGCAACAACACGCTGCGCATGCAGTACGGCTACTGCTCCATACTCTTTCCCGCGCGAACGCAATTCGTGTTGTGCCGCAACTGCTGGCCAGTCGTTGCATTCCAGTACGGCAACGCGTGTTGTTTCAGCCAACATGATGCACGGTGCGCTGTACAGCCCTTGGCACCCGCCTACCACTTACCGCAACAGAAATTTCGCGGCTCTGTACGTACCCTGCGCCTTGCTCTATGCCGTGCCACTTTGTTGTATTGGTATGCAGCACAACGTCTGGTTGAAATACAGATTGCGGTGCCGATTTTCGAGCGGTGTCGACAAGCACCAGAACATTGCGACGAGATTGAATGCGGGCCTGAACGCGCTGCGCGTCGGCAACACCCACACCATGCGGAACTTGTAACATAATCAGTTCGAAACCATCTGCAACAGCAGCAACAGTGCTGGCCCACTCGCGTTTGTTGGCTGTTGGCGTGACAAGCACCATGCGTTGCAGTGCGACGCCTTGCTCGCATGCCGACATCAATCCAAAATGAGCGACACCAACAACCCCCAGCCACGAACCGGCCTGTGTTGCAGCCGCAACCACACGCAACGCAAGCGACACCGCTGCATCGCCACTACACAACACGGTGCGCCCACGAACAAGTGCTTCCTCGGGAAACAACGATTGGAGGGGCTGCACAACGGGGAAGGTTGGTGGTGCGACATGGCTCATCCGAAGCAGGCTGTCGCTTGTTACCTCAACACGCATTTCCTCATTGTAGCGAACATATGTTCGTAGTGGCCAGGGGCCCTAACTGCGGCGGGCTACTTCTCCCAGCACCTCAATCAACTCGTACACGCTTCCCGAACGTCGATCGGCACCAAGATCGCGAGCAATTTCATCGCTGGCCACACCTGCGCCACCCACCAAAATTGGCAAGTCTCGCGGCACCACTTTTCTGATGGCACCAATCGTTGCTTGCGCAGCAGGAAGCGACCCAGGCATGGTCACGCCGATGCACACCGCAACGACATCTTCTCCCTGACGAATAGCTTCAGCAAATGCTTCGGCCGGCATATTCGCACCAACATCGGAAACGTTCCAACCCTCAAAACGAATCAAATCAGCAACCATCGACGTCGACAACGTGTGCATCTCGCTTGCTGGTGAACCAAGCACAACCGTGCCCTTCGAAACTCCGCGTCGTGCAAACCGCGGCCCAAATTGGCCGATTAAGCGCATTGCAATATTGCTCGCTCGATGCTCGACAAAAATTTCTAGGTTTCCGGCCGCCCACCTTGCCCCGATGGCACTCATTGCAGGCGACAACACCTGCAAATAGAGAAAATACAAGTCGTGCCCGGAGCGCAACACCGCTTCCATAATTTCGGCCGCGCCACGTTGGTCGCCTTGAATAAGTTGCGCTTCAAGTCGCTCGGCCCAGGGAGCAATTTTTTTGCCACCTTCAGAAACCTCTGAAGAGTGCGCTTTGGCATCACGAAACAATTCCAAGTCGGAGGGCTTCACGTACCACGAACGGCCAACTTTGGTCGCAGGTAGCTGCCCCTGTCGCACATAGCGATACACGGTCATGTAATGGACGTCGAGCATCTCCGCAACATCGTGCAAGGAAACATCCGAATCAGCCATTGGCACGGAGTCTTTCACCCTGTACCACTAATCGCACCATCTATCCTTTGTTCGCGCGGGCCTTCGCAAGCGCGGCCTGACTGCGGGCAAGTAGCGCTGCAGGAATCTTGCTTGCCTCAGCGCTTAGTGGCGCGCCGCCGGCATCGGCAACTGCAGCTGCAACTGGCTCGGCGCTTTTCGGAACTTGGCTCATTAGTTCTTCAATCGAAGGCGGCTCCATACCTGGCTTCCAGTATTGATACAAGTCCTCGACGATGGTGGAAAGGCCGTTATTACTTGCCCCTTCAATGACGTCGACGGTGATCATGTTTCCGAATACATGCACCGAGGACACCTTGCCCGTTGCAAACATGCGTTGCGCAAGCACATCGGCAGGCTTGGTGCCAGTGGCAGATGCGCCATCCGTGTAGCGCTCGTGGCCCATACCGGTGAGCGAACGATTGATTTCAAAGCGAATTCGCCCTGGTGTGGCGGTTGGTTTTTGAATGACTGAAACTGGCTGACCCATGCCCCACAGACTAGTTGGCTCGCCTTCTCGGCGACAGTCCTGCGCCACTACCGTTGAGGTCATGACGAGCCAAATGAGTGTCGAAGATTTTGCGTCCAAAGCCCGTGTTTTTCTAGAGGCCAATGCGGAGCGCAAGGAAGTCAAAAAGAAGTTCACATGGGGCGAAGGAACCGACAACGTTTCCATGTTTGAGGAGCGCAGCCGCGACGCCGAAATGGAAGTGCTGCGCAAGGCCAAGGAATGGCAGGCAAAGCGATTCGACAACGGTTTTGGCTGGATAACTGGGCCAACCGAATATGGCGGCGCAGGGCTTTCGAATGCACACGAGCGCGCATACAACCAAGTCGAGCGCGAGTATCGCACTGCCCCACTCGGCGTATTCCAAATTGGCCTTGGCATGGTTGCCCCAACAATTTTGGCTCATGCCTCCGACGTCGCGAAAGAAAAGTACATCCGGGCCATGTGGCGTGCCGACATTGTTGGCTGCCAATTGTTCTCCGAGCCCGGCGCTGGCAGCGACTTGGCCTCGGTACAAGCAAAAGCCGAACGCGACGGCGACGAGTGGCTCATCACCGGACAAAAGGTGTGGACATCTGGCGCTCAATTTTCCGACATCGGCGAAATCATTTGCCGCACCGACCCATCGCTGCCAAAACATAAAGGTCTCACTGGCTTCATTGTCGACATGCGTGCACCAGGTGTAGAGATTCGTCCACTCCGACAAATGACAGGTGGCGCAAGCTTCAACGAAGTGTTCTTCAATGAAGTACGCGTGCGTGACGATCACCGTTTGGGCGAAGTGAACAATGGATGGAACGTTGCACTCACCACACTGATGAACGAACGCGCATCAATCGGCTCCAGCGATGGCGGCGAAAACAACATGTACACCCGTCTTCTCGCAATGATTCGTCATTACGAACTAGATAAGGATCCAATCGTGCGCGACATGCTTGCCGACTTGTACATCAACACTCGCGTCGCAGGTTTCACCAGCCAACGCGCAACCGACAAAATGCGAGCAGGGCAACTTCCTGGCCCCGAAATGTCAATCGGCAAGATGGCTCTTGTCGACAACCAAAAGCGCATGAACGACCTTGTCGCCCATGTTCTCGGTGCAAAACTCGTTGTCGATACTGGCGAGTGGGGCACCTACGCCTGGAGCCAGTTATTGCTCGGTGCACCAGGCATGCGAATTGCCGGCGGCTCCGACGAGGTCATGCGCAACATCGTTGGCGAGCGAGTGCTGGGGCTTCCAAAAGATGTTGGCATCGACTCCAAGTCGGCGTTCCGCGACATCAAAGTGGGCACCCAAAAGGACTAAGTCCTCGCGGTTAGCGGGTGGGGCGCTTGAAGTTAAGCGCCGTGTCAATCAACAATCGGGTTCCGTAACCGGTCATGCCCTTTTGCAACCAACCACTATCACTATCACTCCACATTGGCCCAGCAATATCCAGGTGAGCCCATGGCGTAGTGCCAACAAACTCGTCCAGGAATAGTGCTGCGGTAATTGCACCCGCCTCGCCGCCTACGTTTTTCATATCGGCAACGGTGCTTTCCAATGCTGTGCGATAGTCGCGCTCTAGCGGCAACTGCCACAACTTGTCCGAAGTGCGGTCGGCTGCGGCAAGCAGCTGAGCAATGAACTTTTGGTTGTTGCCAAGCACGCCGGCCATGCCGTTGCCGAGTGCGCGCTGGCATGCACCAGTGAGCGTTGCAATATCCACAATTGCGTCTGGCTTCTGTTCGGCTGCAAGTGCCAAACCGTCGGCCAAAATGAGCCTTCCTTCGGCATCGGTGTTGTGAATTTCTACAGTTTTGCCATTGCGCATGTGCAACACATCGCCCATTGCCATTGCGCTACCCGACGGAAGATTGTCGGTGCACATGAGATAACCAGTTACTTGATTGGTGCATCCAAGAGCTTTCAGTGTGCTCATCGTTGCCAACACAGCAGCGGCGCCGCTCATGTCGCCCTTCATCATTGCGTGCGAAGGGTCGGATGGCTTGAGCGAAATACCACCGGAGTCGTACATCACTCCCTTGCCAACCATCACTAGATGCGGCTTGCCTTTTGCGCCAGTTGGCTTGTATGTCAAGCGAACCATGCGTGGCGGCTCGACGCTTCCGCGATTGACTCCGACGATTCCGCCGCAACCCATTGCTATCAATTGGTCTTTGTTGAATACTTCAACCTTCAAACCAGATGCTCCAGCAATTTCGACAGCCTTATTGGCAAACATTGTTGCTGTCAGGTGCGCTGGCGGCATGTTTGCAAAATCGCGTGCCATGTTCGTTGCGGTTGCAATTACTACACCACGCTTTACGCCTGCGGTAAGCGCCGCGCCTACACCCACAATCGTTACTTCTGAAAGCTTTGTTGCCTTCTTATCAATCGTCTTCAAGTCGGTGTAGCGATGCGATGCAAGTGCAATACCTTCGACAACAACTTGGGCTGCAAGCTTGCGATCAATTCTTCCGGCGTTAGCCAAGTCGGTTGCAAGCGAGCCAAACCCCGAAGCAGCGCGAGCAAGTGCGGCGGCTGCCTTGCGCAGTGTCTCTGTAGTTAGTTTTGCGTTTTCGCCAATGCCAACCAAAATGGTGATTGCACCCTTGTCGGCCGGGACGATATATGTTTGGCCAACTTTCCCGGTGAAACCAAGTGTCTCAAGCGTCTTTCGTGAAAGCGAAATGCCTTTGGGCAGTGCACCTTCAGATGCGACAGCGACTCCGACTGCGGCAACTCCTGCAGGAATTTTGTTTGCAACGGTAAATGACATTGTTGTCTCCTTATTTTGCGTATTTAGATCACATCTTTAACTGACAGCGAAACACCATCTTGCCAACGAGCAAGCGTCCACAGTAAATCGCTTAATCGATTGAGATACGGGCAGGCCTGCGATGGTGCTGGCGCGGCAGCGAGCGAATGCCGTTCGGCCCTGCGCGCAACGGTTCGGCCAACGTCTAGAAGTGCAGCAACCTTGTTTTGCCCGGGCACAACAAAATCTGTTGGCGGGGTAAATCGTTCGTCTAACGAGTCGATCATTTCTTCCAAGTGGACAACCATCTCTGCAGTTACCAACGACTTTCCACCCACCAACTTGTGGCGGTTTTCGGGAAGTGTGGCCAGCTCCGCCATCAACACCCACAAGTCGCGGCAGATATGCACGAGCATGTCGTCAAGCTCGGTGCCCTTCCCCGCCTCGGCTCGAACAAGCCCCAAAATTGCTTGGGCTTCGTCTACCGCGCCATAGGCCCTCGGAAGTGCACTGTCTTTACCCACGCGACCGCCGTAAAACAGCCCCGTTGTGCCGTCGTCGCCAGCCCGTGTATAGATCTTTTCACGTGTCATATTCTCGCCCACGCTACTCGTTCGCCCCTAGGCCACGACCGACCGATCGAGGGTTTTATGGTGCGATGGGAATTGGTGCATCCGTCATAGGTACTCTGAGAGCACAACGTGCACGCCAAAAGGAGCAATGTCATGACTAACTACAAGCAGGTTTATATCAATGGCCAGTGGGTTACGCCCAGCTCGAGCGAGACCATTGAAGTGTGGGACTCCACAGACGAGTCGGTCATGGCAACCATCCCATCTTGTGGTGCGGCCGATGTAGAACTTGCCGCCAAAGCAGCACGCGCGGCGTTTGACTCCTGGGCAGCGCTCACTCCAAAAGTACGAGCCGAGTACATCAGCAAAATTGGTGACGGGCTCGCAGCAAAAATGGATGAGATCTCTTCGGCAATCAGTCGTGAAACTGGAATGTCCAAGTTTCTCAGCCAGATGATTCAGGTTGGGCTACCAATCAACTCGTTCAAGCAGGCTGCCGCAATCGCCGAGAACTTCACTTACTCAAAAGAAGTCGGCTCGTCGCTTGTGGTCCGCGAGCCAATTGGTGTTGTTGGTTGCATCACACCGTGGAACTATCCGTTGCACCAAATTGCAGCAAAAGTAGCTTTCGCTATGGCGGCAGGTTGCACCGTTGTCTTGAAGCCAAGCGAAGTTGCTCCGATCGACGCGTTCATGCTCGCCGAAGTAATCCATGAGGTTGGTTTGCCAGCCGGTGTGTTCAACATGATTACGGGAACTGGCCCAGTTGTTGGTGAGGCAATGTCGGCAAGCGCAAACATCGACATGATGTCGTTCACTGGCTCTACTCGTGCAGGACGTCGCGTTACTCAGGTTTCTGCCGAGTCGGTAAAGAAAGTTGCGCTTGAGTTGGGTGGCAAGTCGGCAAACATTATTTGCGCGGATCTCGATACAGAGACATTTGCTAAAGCCGTTTCGTCGGGTGTTGGAAAAGCATTCCTCAACAGCGGCCAAACATGCTCCGCACTCACTCGCATGCTGGTGCCGAAGGCTCGGCTGGAAGAGGCCGAAGCAATCCTCACCGCAACCGGCAACGCACTCGTTGTTGGAGATCCGTTCGAAAAGACGACCCACCTGGGCCCTCTTGCGTCTGCCGCTCAACGCGACCGCGTGAATGGTTTCATCCAAAAAGGAATTGATGAAGGTGCGAAGTTGTTGGTTGGTGGCGTTGGGGTTCCCGAGGGAGTCTCGAAGGGCTACTACGTCAAGCCGACGATCTTCTCCAACGTCACTACTTCGATGACCATTGCCCAAGAAGAAATCTTTGGTCCAGTACTCAGCGTCATTCCTTACAACGACGAAGAAGACGCAGTGCGAATTGCTAACGACACGGTGTATGGCTTGGCTGGCGGCGTGTGGTCTGCTGATAAAGACAAGGCAATTGCTATTGCGCGACGGATGCGCACTGGCCAGGTTGAAGTGAACGGCGGGGCGTTTAACCCCAATGCTCCATTCGGTGGCTATAAGCAATCTGGCGTTGGTCGCGAATATGGCGACTACGGCTTCGAGGAATTCCTCGAGATCAAGGCAATGCAGCTCTAATTCACAATTTGTGATTTTTGCCAGGCGGTTGCAAGCGCGTTGTAACGCCCATTAAGGGCTACTAGTTGCTCATGTGTTCCGTATTCGGCAATGCCTGCTGCATCAATAACTGCAATGTGGTCTGCGCGCTGCACGGTAGAAAGTCGGTGCGCTACAACGATGACCGTTCTGCCCGACATCAGTCGCTCTAAGGCTTGCTCTACTTCGGCTTCGGTGCCCGGGTCGAGATTCGATGTTGCTTCATCCAGTACTAAGACACGAGGGTCGACAAGTGCGGCTCGCGCAAGTGCAACAAGTTGACGCTCGCCCGCCGAAAGCCTGCTACCTCGTTCGCGCACCTCTGTATCCAGCCCGTCTGGCAAGGTGGCGAAATGTTCGGTTGCACCAATGGCCGCAACTGCTGCGTCTATTTGTTCATCCGTCGCATCCGATCGTGCAATGCGCAAGTTGTCGCGAATAGTGCCATTGAACAAGAAGCCCTCTTGCGGCACGACGACAATTCGTTTACGAAGCGAATCCATTGTGGCCATTGTGAGATTTACGCCTCCGTATGAAACAACTCCCGATTGAGGGTCGTATAAGCGCGCCATCAATTTGGCCAAGGTTGATTTGCCAGCGCCCGTCGGGCCAACCAGCGCCAATTTCTCGCCCACGCCAACAGCGATGCTCACGTTATTCAAAGCGGGGTTCGTGGCACCGGCGTAACTGAAGGTGACGCCATCAACACGAAGTTCTCCTGCTTCGGGTAGCGCAACCGCTGCAGGATGCTCGTCGACTTCGGGTTTTGCATCCAGAATTTGAAACAACTTGTTCAGCGCTGCTCCGGCAGATTGCACCGTGTTATATAACTGCGACAACTGCTGTACCGGGTCGAACAGGCTGGAGAGCAAAAGCGTAAAGGCAACGACCGTGCCCAAAGTGACGTCGCCGCGATGCACCAGCCAACCGCCAATGCCGATCATGAGCGCGCTAGCGAACACGCCGCCAAACTCGATGAGTGCGAAGTACCACGTACTAATGCGCACGCTGCGTTCGTGGCTTTGGAAAAGTTCGCGGTTCGACTTGGTGAACTTTTCGATTGTTTCTTCTTCTTGTGCATAAGCCTGGATTACCCGAACCGTGGTGATTCCCTCTTGCAGTGCGGAGAGATTCGCGCCAACGCGTTCGCGCACCGTGAGGTACGCCTTGTTGGAGTCGCGTTGAAACTTGATGGACGCGGCAATGAGCAAAGGCATCACCAACAAAGCAACGATGGTTAGCTGCCAACTCAATGTGAGCAGCACAAAAAATGCGAACACCAGAAGCATTCCTGCGGCAATGAATTGGAGCAGCCCCCACTGCACAAGTTCGGCCATCGACTCGATATCTGCAGTCATGCGGGCAACGAGCACACCGGCTTTGTTTCTGTCGTAAAACGCCATTGATTGGCGCTGCATCTGCCTAAAGACTGCAAGCCGCAAAACCCGCAGAAACGACTCACCAGTTCGGTTGAGATACAAGAACTGCATTCGTCCAAATACGTAGGCCAGAAACGCAACCAACAGATAGATGGCTACGGACAAATTGAGTTCGCCAACATCGTTGGCCCGTATTCCCGCATCAATTCCGTGCTTCACCAGAACTGGGCCGGCAAGTGCGCAAACAGTTGTTACGCAAACACAGGCAAATGCCATCCACATCGTCTTGCGAAACGGGGCGGCCATCTTGAACACTCGACCAACAATGGTTTTTGCCTGCGCTCTGCTGAGGCGGTCTTCGTCGCTCACTCCTCCGGAACTCCACATGTCAGATTTCCTCTTCTGCGCTGTGTTCCATGCTGGCTAGCACCTCGCGGTACCGCTCATTGGACGACACAAGTTCCTCGTGCTTGCCGATTGCAGCGATTGTGCCCCCGTCGAGAAACACCACTCGGTCTGCCAACGCAATTGTTCCAGGACGATGCGCAATAACAATGGTTGTACGTCCGCTCATGACCGTGCGCATTGCGTCACGGATTTCGCTCTCCTTGCTTGGGTCTACTGCACTCGTTGCGTCGTCGAGCACCAACACGCGAGGGTCTGCAATGATCGCTCGAGCAATTGCAATTCGTTGGCGTTGGCCGCCGGAAAGCGAAAACCCACGCTCGCCAATAATTGTCTGGTATCCGTTTGGCAATTGCAGGATGAATTCGTGTGCGCCAGCAAGTTTTGCCGCGCGTTCCAAATCCTGCTGGCTGGCACCCGGCCGGGCAAAACCGATGTTGTTGGCAACGCTGTCGTTGAACAACACCGTCTCTTCAAACACCACACCAATTTGCTGGCGCAGTTCGCGCAGGCGCAGTTTACGTACATCCACTCCGTCTAGGAATACGTGCCCAACGTTGGTCTCGTAGAAGCGCAG
>CAINLH010000305.1 GCA_903850275.1 uncultured Acidimicrobium sp. | reverse complement strand
CGGGTGACCTACTACAAATCGTTCGGGGTTGACCATGTCCTTTTGGATCTGCGTTGGCAGAAGGCCGGATGTAGACGAGCCAAACACCGTGGTGGGGGAGGCAGCCTTACTTGCGCGAGCAAGTAGTTCTTGTTTCAATTCCAGTCGTTCGGGCGCACTTTCCTGCACGAAGTCGACACCAGTTACGGCTTCCTCTGGCGAAGAGACGAACGTGATCGTTCCTTCTGTGGGGAGCGGTGCAAGTGTGAGTTTGCGATACGCACGACGAGCATTCGCCATAATCTCGTTCATCTTGCGGGTG
The DNA here is from genome assembly GCA_903850275.1 of uncultured Acidimicrobium sp. Taxonomy (GTDB): domain Bacteria; phylum Actinomycetota; class Acidimicrobiia; order Acidimicrobiales; family Ilumatobacteraceae; genus UBA3006. Next base: position 1,565 of record CAINLH010000305.1, on the reverse strand, counting down.
GCTTCCGGGTCGATGTCGTACAACTTCACATCTACACCGTTGAGCGCAAAGCGCGCGGCCCATGCACCACCAATGACGCCGCCGCCGAGCAAACCAACTGTTTGTAAACCTGGCAATCCGCTCACGGGTTCTCCCTATGCGTGCTTTGTAAGTTTGAGTTTTTCCCGAACTTCTTTTGGTCCCATGATCGAAACGTTCATGTTTTCCAAAATGTTGGCAGCGCGTTCTACTAGTTGGCCGTTGGAAGCAAGTTCGCCTTTGTTGAGGTACAAGTTGTCTTCAAGGCCAACTCGCACGTTGCCACCGGCAAGCACTGCTTGCGCAACAAATGGAATCTGCATGCGACCAATCGAGAACGCAGAGAACACTGCGCCTTCTGGTATTTGGTTAACCATCGCCATGAACGTGTTGGTGTCATCGGGTGCGCCGTAAGCAATGCCCATGCACAACTGAATCATCACTGGGTCGTCGAGCAAACCTTCTTTGATCAGGTCTTTCACCATCACCAAGTGGCCGGTGTCAAACACTTCAAGCTCTGGACGCACGCCAAGGTCTTGCACAATCTTCGCCATCTTGCGCAACACACTTGGTGTGTTGGTCATGATGTAGTCGCCGCCAGATGAAAAGTTCATGGTGCCGCAGTCGAGCGTGCAGATTTCTGGGCGCAATCGAGTGACGTGATCCAGGCGTTCGGTAGAGCCCACCATGTCGGTGCCATTGGCAAGCGGAAGTACTTGCTCGTCGCCGCCCAAGACCAAGTCGCCACCCATACCTGCAGTCAGGTTGATGACAACATCGGTGTCGGAGGATCGAACACGGTCGACAACTTCGGCGTACAGCTCGGTGTCTCGCGAGCCGAGGCCGGTCTGCGGGTTACGAACGTGAATGTGCACGACTGCAGCGCCAGCCTTAGCCGCCTCAATGCACGAATTTGCGATTTGCTCTGGCGTTACGGGAACTTTGTCGCTCTTATGCGCTGTCTCGCCGGATCCCGTCACGGCACACGTAATAAATGCTCCCCAGTTCATCGCGTTCCCCTTTGCTGCTTTCAAATTTGCGCACTTTGACGCTGGGTAAACAGTAGTGGTGGGTGCTCATATATCTCCAATTGCCCAGTTGGATAAGGGTCGTGAGTAGATTTGGCGCGTGACCTCATCTCAAAACGGCAACTTGCTGTGGCAGCCCTCACCTGAAGCGCGGGAGGCGACAGCGATCTACCGTTTTGCCCGTCAAGTAGGGCACGAATCCGACCTCTACGAGTGGTCGGTTCAACAGCCAGATGCATTTTGGAAATCGGTCTGGAACGAATGCGGCGTGGTGGGCGACATGGGGGGTACGGGGTTTGTGCCCGCCGCAAACGACGCAAGGATGTCAACCGCACGCTTCTTCCCGGATGCATCGCTCAGTATTGTCGAGAATTTTCTTCAACGAAGTGGCTCGGACGAAGCGCTCGTTGCGATAAATGAGGCGGGCAATAGGCACAGTCGTACTTGGGACGATTTGCGCCGCAGAGTCGCAGCAATTGCGTCAGCGCTCGAGCAGTACGGGGTAGTTGCAGGCGATCG
>CAINLH010000304.1 GCA_903850275.1 uncultured Acidimicrobium sp. | reverse complement strand
TGCAGGCGCGAGTCTTGTCGGGTGGCTTCGACGTAGGGCTGGCATTTGATGGCGACGCAGACCGCGTATTCGTTGTGGATGAATTAGGTAAGGGCATGTCGGGTAGCACCACAACGGCCTTGCTTGCATCACGATTTCTGCGGCTAAATCCAGGCGCAACTATTTTGTACAACCTCATTTGTTCGCGTGCAGTGCCTGAAGTAATCAGCGAACTTGGCGGCACCGCAATCAGAACAAAGAATGGTCACAGTTACATGAAGCAAATCATGGCCGAGACTGGCGCCGTCTTTGCGGGTGAGCACTCTGGTCACTATTACTTCGCCGACAACTATCGAGCAGACAGTGGTCTCATCGCGACGATGGGTGTTTTGGGCGAAATGTGCACAAGTCGCAAATCGCTTTCCGAATTACGTAAGCCGCTCGAGCGCTATGCCTCCAGTGGCGAAATCAATACCACGGTTGCCGACATCGGCAAAGTGATTGACCAGATCGCGAAAGACTATTCGGCGTTCGACCAGGATCACCTCGACGGCCTTACGGTCGACTGTGGTTCCTGGTGGTTTAACGTGCGCCCATCGAATACCGAGCCTCTACTGCGGCTCAACCTTGAGGCTGCAACGCGTGACGAATGCGACACGCAGGTAATGGCCTTACTCGCCACGATTACGGCGGGATAGGGAAGTAGTTTGTGGCTATGTCTTTAGATTCGAAACTGCTTGAAATACTGGCCTGCCCACAAGACAAGGGAGCCCTGTACTACTTCTCGGCAGACGGGTTTTTGTACAACCCTCGTCTCGCACGGAAGTACCTTGTGCGCGACGGAATACCAGTCATGCTGATCGACGAAGCGGTGGCTGCCAGCGCTGATGAGCAAGCACTCTTGCAACAACGCATCCACGACGAGAAAATCGCACCTACCTTCTCTTAGTTGGTCTATGCTGGCGGCTCTAGATGGGCTGTCTCGAATCGGAGCCAGCAGGCCCCTGCCCATAGATGTTCACTATCTACTAAGGAGACCTCTATGTCCTCATTCGCACAACGTCGTGACTGGCGCGTCGCCGATCTTTCAATGGCACCGTTTGGCCGCAAAGAAATTCATTTGGCAGAACACGAAATGCCAGGTTTGCGCGCACTGCGCAAAGAGTTTGGTAAGACAAAGCCGCTAAAGGGTGCACGCATTTCCGGCTCGCTGCACATGACCATTCAAACCGCAGTGTTGATCGAGACCTTGATCGAGCTTGGCGCCGAAGTTCGCTGGGCTAGTTGCAACATTTTTTCCACTCAAGACCACGCCGCAGCTGCAGTGGTTGTTGGGCCGAATGGAACGGTTGACGAGCCAAACGGCGTTCCCGTTTTCGCTTGGAAGGGCGAGACTCTTGAAGAGTATTGGTGGGCAACCGATCAGATGATGACATGGCCAGACGGTGACGGCCCAAACATGATCTTGGACGACGGCGGCGATGCCACCATGTTGTTGCACAAGGGTGTCGAGTTTGAAAAGGCTGGTGCAGTTCCAGACCCAACGACCGCATCAAACCCAGAGCTTGCAATCGTGCTCGGACTCTTGCAGCGCACGCTGAAGACCGAACCAAACAAGTGGACGAAGATGGCGAAACCGATTAAGGGCGTCACAGAAGAAACAACCACAGGCGTAAAGCGTTTGTACAAAATGGCTGAGCGCAACGAGTTGCTCTTTCCGGCCATCAACGTCAACGACAGCGTCACCAAGTCCAAGTTCGACAATCTCTACGGTTGCCGCCATTCATTGATTGATGCAATCAACCGTGCGACCGACGTGATGCTTGCTGGCAAGACTGCAGTGGTCTGCGGCTACGGCGACGTTGGCAAGGGTTGTGCACAAAGCCTCCGCGGCCAAGGTGCACGAGTGATTGTCACCGAAATCGACCCGATCAATGCGTTGCAGGCGGCAATGGAGGGTTACCAGGTAGACACACTTGAAAAAATGACCCCGATCGCAGACGTATTTGTGACGGCCACCGGCAACGAAGCAATCATCACCGTCGATCACATGGCAAAAATGAAACACAATGCCATTGTTTGCAACATCGGCCACTTCGATAATGAAATCGACATGGC
>CAINLH010000303.1 GCA_903850275.1 uncultured Acidimicrobium sp. | reverse complement strand
GCGCTTGTTTGTTTTCTTCATGTATTTTCTCCCCCTAGGAGTCGGGTGGCGGGATGCCACCCTGGGTTAGGACTACTAAGCCTATGAGAAGTGGTGGGGCACTACAACGGCAGGCTCCGCTAAAAACGAGGAGCAGATGCCTTCAGGAGACGGTCCAAAATTGCTTGACCCAGACCTGTTTCGGGGGGTCGAATTGCTACCAATGAGTGGAAGCCCTCAAAGTCGGCTTGACGCATTTGGGAATAGAGCGTTGAGGCATAGATGGGCAGATCGTCCGAAAATTGAACAATCCTGGCCCGATTACCCATTGATTGCTGCTGAGCCAACAGTTTTTCGGCATGTGCTAGATCGTTTGCGATGATTACTTGGCACGCGGGCGAATAGTGAGATTGCAGCATGCCTGATGCTCGAGATTCACCCCGCTGACCCACCAGGGATTTACCCAAGATCAATTCAATGTCTTCACGAGGGATACCTCCCGGGCGAAGTAGTTGCGGTGGATTGCACGTGAAATCAACAATGGTGGATTCGACACCGATTGTGCACGAGCCACCGTCAATGATCAGATCAACGTCGCTGCCAAGATCGTCAAGAACATGCTGGGCTGTTGTCGGGCTTACTCGACCGAATCGGTTCGCTGAAGGTGCCGCAAGAGGTACTTGCAGAGCATCAATGAGATGGCGTGCAAACTGATGTGCGGGAATTCGGAACACTGCAGTCTCACGATTGCCCGTGACTAGGTAGGGGAGTCTTTCCGACTTGTTCAACAAAATACTTAATGGCCCCGGCCAACAAGATCTTGCTACCAACTCAGCGTCACTGGAAACTTCATTCGCCCAGCCGTGAAGTTGTTCGATGGAAGAAAGATGAGAGATCAACGGATGTGTGGTCGGTCTGCCTTTAACCGAGAAGACCTTGTTCAACGAGGCGGGATTGTCCACTGCTGCCGCAAGCCCGTACACCGTCTCCGTCGGGATAGCCACAACGCCTCCATTTCCAAGCACTTCGGCAGCACGAGCGACGGAGTTTGGGTCCTCGGCTTGGATGACGTTCGACTGGTGAAGCATTGCAATTGCAAGGCTACAAATGACTGCGACCATCCAGATGTGCCACTAACCTGAAGTGGCTCTTAGTGACAATGGGGAGGTAGTTCATGCGGTTTTTACACGGCACACCCAACTATGACCTCACCTATAACGACGTATTTATGGTGCCCAGCATGTCGACAGTCGCCTCGAGGCAATCGGTTGATTTGCGCACACCAGACGCTCTTGGCACGACCATTCCCGTAGTCGTTTCCAATATGACAGCGATTGCAGGCAGGCGCATGGCCGAGACTGTTGCTCGTCGCGGCGGGTTGGTCGTCCTGCCCCAAGACATCCCGCTTGATGTTGTTGAAAATGTCGTGCAGTTCGTTAAGTCACGCCACATGGTGATCGAAACGCCGATCACCATGCCCCCCGATGGAACGGTGGGCGAAGCGCTTAGTTTGATCTACAAACGCGCTCATGGTGCAGTGATCGTTGTCGACAAGGATCATCGCCCACTGGGAATCTTCACGGAACACGATGCTGCAGGCTTCGATCGATTTACGCAGCTACACAACGTAATGAGTCGAGAGATCATCTCTATTCGACACACCGATACGCCCGAGCAAATGTTCAATTTCATGACTGATAAGCGAATCTCTTTCGCTCCCGTAGTTGATGATGGTGGCAAATTGCTTGGTTGCGTTACTCGCAAAGGTGCTTTAAGAAGCACCATCTATTCACCAGCCGTTGATGCCCAAGGCCGTTTGATGATTGGTGTCGCCGTTGGAGTTAATGCCGATCCGGCCGCAAGGGCTAAATCGTTGGCCGCAATGGGCGTCGATGTGTTGGTTGTCGATACGGCTCACGGCCATCAACAGCGGATGCTTGAATCGGTGAGCGCCGTTCGTAAGGTCGTCGGATCAATTCCGGTGGTGGCCGGCAACGTGGTGACTACAGAAGGCACGAGACAACTAATTGAAGCCGGCGCAGACATTGTGAAAGTTGGCGTCGGGCCGGGTGCAATGTGCACAACCCGAATGATGACCGGTGTTGGTCGCCCTCAATTCTCTGCAGTGTTGGAATGTTCCAGCGAAGCGATCAGGCTCGGCAAACACGTCTGGGCCGATGGCGGCGTTCGATACCCGAGAGATGTTGCCTTGGGCCTTGCTGCAGGCGCTGCCAACGTGATGTTCGGTTCTTGGTTGGCGGGCACTTACGAATCGGCCGCGGACACGCTTCGCGATACCGACGGGCGTCTCTATAAGGAGAGCTTCGGCATGGCTTCCAACCGTGCGGTGCGCAATCGCACCCGCACCGAAAGCGCAATAGAACGGTCGCGCAAAGAATTGTTTGAGGAAGGCATCAGCTCGTCTCGCATGTATCTCGATCCCGAGCGCCCAAGTGTTGAAGACATTCTTGACCAGATCGTTGCCGGTGTTCGCTCTTCTTTTACGTACGCAGGTGCTGCCAGCATCGAGCAGTTCCGAGAACGTGCTGTCGTAGGAATACAAAGCGCTTCGGGTTACGAAGAGGGCCGTCCACGGGATACCAGCTGGTAGTGCGAAACGTCATCGCTATTGATGGCCCAGCGGGTGCCGGCAAATCTACGATCGCTCAGGCGTTAGCGTCACGACTTTCGCTTCCATATTTGGACACTGGTGCAATGTACAGAGGCATCACCTATGCAGCCATGCATGCCAATGTAGACATTTACGACACAAATACTTTGGCAAAATTCGCTCGTCGTGTTGAACTCGACATCACCGATCAGTCGCTTGTTGTAGACGGTGTCGACGCGACTGCCATTATTCGTTCACCCGAGGTGACAACCAACGTCAGCATTGTCGCCGCAAACTCGGGCGTTCGTACCGAGATGAGAGCACAACAACGATTGTGGGTTGAGGAACGCGGTGGTGGCGTGGTTGAGGGTCGTGATATCGCCACGGTTGTGTTTCCAGATGCAATCCTCAAAGTGTTCCTTACTGCGTCTCCACGAGTGCGAGCTGCCAGGCGAGTCGCTCAGAGTGGGGGTGACATCGACGAGATCGCGGAACAGATTGCCAAACGAGACAAGATCGATAGCAGCCGTGAAGACAGCCCGCTGCGCGAACATTCAGATTCTCTCGTTGTAGATACCAGTGAACTGACAATCGAAGAGGTTGTGGACAGCATTTATGTTGCTTACAAGGCCAGGCTTCAGCAGTAATGGCCAATGTCAGCAGCAAATTTGCAGGTCAGAACGTATTTGCGAAGTCGTTTTATCTTGCTGTGCGTGCTTTGGTCGTGTTCCTTTGTCGAACTTACTTGAGGCTGGGAGTTTCCGGATCAAACAACATTCCTCTAAACGGAGCATTTATTCTTGCCCCTACTCACCGCTCCACAGTCGACATCCCGATTGCCTCCGCAGTGACACGTCGTCGTATGCGATTCATGGGGAAGGACTCCCTGTGGAAAGTAAAAACGATCGGATCAATTTTCTCGGCGCTTGGCGCTTTTCCCGTGACGCGCGGGTCGGCCGACCTTGAAGCATTGAAGCGCTGCATTTCGGTGCTTCAAAGTGGAGAGCCACTTGTGATGTTTCCTGAGGGCACCAGGCGTATGGGCAGCGAAGTTGTCGATCTTTTTGACGGAGCGGCGTATATTTCGATTAAAACCGGTTTGCCAATTGTTCCCGTTGGCATCGCCGGGTCGGAACAAGTGATGCAAACCGGTTCAAAGATGATCTGGCCTAAGCGTTGCTACGCAGTGGTTGGAAAGCCAATCTTTCCCAATCAAATAGATGGCAAGCGAGCGTCTCGGGAAGAGATTGCTTCCCTTACTCAGCAAATTCAGGTATCGCTTCAGCAATTGTTTAACGATGCTGATGCTCGCATCAAAAAACGCTAACGAGCGAAATACTGCTTGAGTAGCCCGTACAACGAGATCGGGTCTTCGCTGCCGCACATTTCACGTATTGAGTGCATTGCAAGTTGCGGAAGACCAATGTCAACGGTTTCGATACCAAGCCTTGTCGCTGTTATCGGACCGATAGTCGAACCACATGGCATGGTGTTTTTAGATGAGAAATGTTGGAT
>CAINLH010000302.1 GCA_903850275.1 uncultured Acidimicrobium sp. | reverse complement strand
CCCCTCAGCTTCGCTACCCCTGCTCGTGGGGCGGGCAGCAAATTGTGGATGGCCGAGCCACCATGACCGATACCGAGTGGGTCGAACTGGGTGCAGTGCAAGAAGATTCCGCCTATTTTCAGGCCTTCAAGGCGTCATTCGGGGTTGATATCTCCAATAGTTGACAAGTTTGGTCGGGTTTCAGATATGCTGACCGCCCACCCAAGTACTTCAGGAGAACACCATGACCGTTCGTCTCGGCGACATCGCACCCGACTTCACTGCAGCAACCACACAAGGCGAGATCAAGTTTCACGACTGGCTCGGCGACTCGTGGGGCGTGTTGTTCAGCCACCCGAAGGACTTCACACCGGTGTGCACCACCGAGCTTGGCTACGTCGCCAAGATCAAACCAGAGTTTGATAAGCGCAACGTCAAAGTAATCGGCCTCTCCGTCGACAGCGTCGAATCGCACGAAAAGTGGGAAAGCGACATCGGAGAAACACAGGGCACGCCAGTTAACTTCCCGATGATCGGCGACCCAGACCGCACGGTTTCCAACTTGTACGACATGATCCACCCAAACGCCAACGACACGCTCACCGTTCGCAGCGTGTTTGTCATTGGTCCGGACAAAAAAGTGAAACTGTCAATCACCTACCCAGCTTCAACGGGCCGCAACTTTGATGAAGTGCTCCGAGTCATTGACTCGCTGCAACTGACTGCAAAATTTAAGGTTGCCACCCCAGCCAACTGGAAAGACGGCCAGGATGTAATCATCGGCGCCGCGGTAACCGACGAGGAAGCAAAGACACTGTTTCCTGGTGGTTGGAAGACCGTCAAGCCTTACCTGCGAACATTGGCACAGCCTAAATAACAAGATTCGGTGCGCAATAGGCTGGGGGGCATGACGAATCCCTCAGCCGCAATTGCCACAACAGTTAGCAAAATCTACGGGTCTGGAGACAGCGAAGTTCGCGCGCTCGACGATGTCAGCGTGCAGTTCGAAAAGGGCAAGTTCACTGCCATCATGGGCCCCAGCGGTTCTGGCAAGTCCACATTGATGCATTGCATGGCGGGGTTGGATGCTTTGACAAGCGGCAACGTTTCTGTGGGTGGCACCGAGTTGGCCGGCCTCAGCGACAAGGCACTCACTGGTTTACGCCGCGAACAAATCGGTTTTATCTTTCAGGCGTTCAATCTCATTCCGACGCTGGATGCCGAAGAAAACATTTTGCTTCCACTTTCACTCGGTGGGCAAAAAGGTGATGCCGTATGGATCGATCAAGTAATTGACACCATTGGTTTGCGCGATCGCCTCGACCATCGGCCAAGCGAACTTTCGGGTGGTCAGCAACAACGAGTTGCAGTAGCGCGTGCACTTGCAAGCAAGCCCGCAATTATTTTCGCTGACGAACCAACTGGAAACCTCGATTCGAAAACTGGCGGAGAGGTACTGAGTTTCATGCGTCGCGCAGTAACCGACCTTGGCCAAACCATTGTGATGGTCACGCACGATGCGGTTGCAGCAAGTTACGCCGACCGAATTGTGTTTCT
>CAINLH010000301.1 GCA_903850275.1 uncultured Acidimicrobium sp. | reverse complement strand
TACATCGGCGACTGGGTTGCGGTGAAGGCCCGTTGGGAATTGTCGATGGATAGAAGCGAGTGGGGCAGAATCAAAAACCTGCTCACCTCGTCGTGCTCTGGCCTCACCATTGCCGCGTCGAGCGACGCGCCACTGATGGGCGTGATGGTGACCGTTCCGCCAACCACACCTACAACTACTCCTACAACTTCGCCCACAACGCGGACTCCCGCCGCTACGTCGCCAAGCACCACCACAAAAACGCCAAGCTCCGACACAACGCCCGCAACTTCGCCAGCCACTACGCCATCGGGCGTCGCGACGGTGTACCCGGGCGCTTGGTGTAAACCAGAAGGCGCAACAGGCGTTGCCGCCAGCGGCAAGTCGTACGTTTGTGCGAAAACGAACGCATCGGGCACTCCCTATTCAGATGGGCGAGCCAGGTGGCGTCAGGGTTAGGGCTGAAACAGCCACTTTCGCCGTTAGCATGGCGGGACTATGTCGAAGAAGACCAAGAAGAAAAAGGCCAAGATGCGTCGCTCAAAGGCCAACCACGGTAAGCGCCCAAACATGGGGCGTGGCTGAGCAATAACGCCGTCGTGCCTGCGCCAAGCGCTGCACGAGTTTGCGAATTGGTCATCGGTGGTGCCCCCACAGGTTGGGAGGCAATAGGGATTCACTTCTCTAACGAAAATCGTTGCTTACTTGCCGATGTATCACTGCGCATCGACAGCACCCTTGCCCCGGGCTTGCATGCATGGTCGATCTCCGAAATCGATGCTTCCACCACACAGATTGATGGCATCACAACATCTCTTGCCACGAACGCGGCAACCCCACAAGCAACACCGAACTCTGGTTTTTCACTGTATGTAGTTGGTGTGGATCACGTGGTGATCAATACGCCAAACCTGCAGCGCACGTCTGATGCACTTGCACAACTAACAGGCGCACCACTGAAGCGCACGCGCGATGCAGGAAACGGTGTCACGCAGGGTTTCCACAAACTTGGTTCGGTGGTGGTGGAGTTAGTAACCATGCCATCCATGCCCGAAGGGCCAGCATCGTTGTGGGGTTTTGTTCTCAATGTGCAAGACCTAGACGGCATCGCTGCACATTTGGGGCCAGACGTATTGAGTCCGCCAAAACCCGCGGTGCAGCCAGGCCGTCGCATTGCAACATTCAGAAGTGCAGCAGCACTTGGTGTGCCCGTTGCACTGATGTGCGATAACTGACAGTTAGTTGTTGGTTGCGTCTGGGTCGTTGCGGCGCACAATGAAACTGGCGCCCTCTTTGCACGACGTAATCAGTGGGCACCACAGGCATGCATTGCCGGCACGGGTTGATGGTTTGCGATGGTCGCGCTGCAACTCCACCATGTGTTTGATGCCGTCGACAGTTTTGCGAACAGCCGCCTGCAACACGCCCTCGGTTACGTCTTCCACTTCGGGGCGTGCAGTAACTAACGAATAACTTGCAAGCCGCCGCGGTGCCATGCCCGTGCGCATTGCTTCAACTAGTGCATAGAAGCGCAACTCTTCGCGATGACTGGAATGTAGACGCCCCGATTTCACGTCGATAATCACTTTGGAACCGGGGGCGCCAAGGGTGAGGTCGGCGCGGGTGGAGAGGTTGATGCGTTGATCGAACATTTCGTATCGGGCGCTGCTTTCCAACACCGGGCGCCACGCTGCTTTCAGAGTGGGGAAGCACTCGTCGAACTTGGTGTACAAATCGATAGCCGAACTTCGAAGTTGGGCCATGTCGCCTTCGGGCAATTGCTCGATGAATTGGCTGGCACTAGCGCCTTCATTGTGCGCAAGTTGATCGAGTGCTTCGTCGACAACCACTGCAGGCACCACCGGGCCGCGCCAGTTGAGCCCAAGCTCGATTGCTTTGTGCAGCACTGTTCCTTTTACATTGCCCAGTGTCCATTCAAAATTGGTGAGGCTTGCCATGTGGTTTGCTTCGCAACCATGCACGGTGGTCAGTTTGTGTTTGCTCACCCACATGGCGTTATCGGGCGACAACTTTGCAGCAACATCGGCAAGCCCTTCATGCAATTGCTCGCGAATGCTTTCAATAACGTTGCGCGACAGCGGTTGCCAATCGGGTTGTTTGGAAAGTGCTTCCAACACCTCTTGTTGCATTGGGTTCATCGTTGTTTCTGGGGGAGTTGTCGTGTCTGTCATGGCGCAGTCACTGTGCCACAGGGGTGTGTCATGCTGACCCCATGAGTACTCGGGTAACACCCTCCGCCACTGCTTCTGTCACCATGCAGTTCGCAGCGGTTGCCCGCCTCATCGCCACCGAAACCCAGCGCTTCGGCCTCGACGCCCCAGGTTTTCGCAGCCCTCCACGCGTACTTGGCGTCGATCGCACCGTTCGCCGCCGCGAACACGGCGGTGTCGTTGCCGTCGCACTTCGCGACCGCCCGTTTGTTGCAGTGCTCGCCGACATGATCGAAGGCGTCATCGTTGTCAACCGACTTGTTGCCCCCGAAGCCGATCACGTGCGCACTGCGCTGTGGGCCATCTTGTCGCTGCAGGGTTTTGTCGACACCCAGATGGACGCGGAAACACACCACATTCCATCCCAAACGCGCGTAGCCTAAAACCGCT
>CAINLH010000300.1 GCA_903850275.1 uncultured Acidimicrobium sp. | reverse complement strand
GTTAAGGCATAAACCAAATTCTTCATTTACAGTTACCACCAATACTTAGTTGCTAAGGGGAACACTATGACAACAACACCAAACTCGCGACGAGGCGGACGAGCATCGCGCACGGCAATGCGTGCAGCACCACTTACCGATGACATCAAGCCAGTGCGCCCGGGAATGGCCGCTGGTCGTTACAAGCCGCTGACCGATGCCGAAGTATTAAAGATTCACGAGGCAGCAATCAACGTTCTCGAAAACATTGGTATTGCCGACGCCATTCCATCAACGCTCGAGTACTTGTTGCCAAAGGGCTGCAAGTTGGACGCCAACGGTCGCTTGTTGTTTCCGCGCTCGCTGATTGAGCACACCCTTGAAATTGCCGGCCGCAATTTCCCTCTCTACGCACAAGACCCGCAATACGACATGGAGCCATGGGGTACCAATACATATTTCGGCACCGCAGGCGCAGCCGTATATATCGCCGACTACGAAACAGGCGAGTACCGCGAATCAAATTCTCAAGATGCCTACGACATTGCTCGTCTCGTCGACAGGATGGAGCACTTGCACTTCTATCAGCGTGCAGTTGTGCCACGCGATATTCCAGAGGCATCGGCCATGGACATCAATACGTGTTACCTGAGTGTGAGCGGCACCACAAAACACGTTGGTACTTCGTGGGTGCATCCAGATCACCTCGAAGCATCGTTGAAGATGTTGCACGAAATCGCCGGCGGCGAAGACAAGTGGCGCGCACGACCATTCGTCAGCCAGTCCAACTGTTTCGTTGTTCCACCATTGAAGTTTGCAAGCGATGCATGTAAGTGCCTCGAAGTTGCGGTGCACGGCGGCATGCCAGTGCTGTTGTTGTCGGCTGGTCAGGCTGGTGCCACGGCGCCAGCGGCAATTGCAGGCGCACTTGTGCAGCAAGTTGCCGAGTGTCTTGCTGGCCTTGCTTACGTCAACGCAATCAAGCCCGGTGCTCCGGCAATCTTTGGTTTGTGGTGCTTCGTCTCCGACTTGCGCTCGGGCGCAATGTCTGGCGGAAGCCCAGAGCAAGTGTTGTTGTCGGCAGCAAGTGCGCAGATGGCACACTTCTACAACCTCACCGGTGGCACGTCGTCAGGTATCTCCGATGCGAAATACCCAGATGCGCAGTCTGGTTCTGAAAAGGGCATCAACCATGCATTGGTTGGTAACGCAGGCATGAACTTGATCTACGAAGCAGCAGGCATGCACGGCAGCCTCCTCGGCTATTCGCTTGAGGGCGTCGTACTTGATAACGACACCATTGGTTCGGTACAGCGCACCATCAAAGGCATCGAGATCACCGACGAGTCGTTGTCGATTGAAACAATGCGCGCGCAGTGCATTGGGGGCCCTGGCCACTACCTTGGCGCCGAGCAGACACTTCGCATCATGCAAAGCGAATATCTGTATCCAGCAATTGGAGATCGACTCAGTTCGAAAGAGTGGAAAGAAGTGGGCAAGCCAGCAATTTACGATGTTGCCCACAAGAAGGTTCGCGAAGTGCTCGACAACCATTTCCCATCACACATCTCCGAGGAAATGGACGCGAACATTCGCAGCTATTTAGACATCCGCTTGCCCCGCGAGAAGATGTTGCACCCAAGCATCCTTCCTGCCACACTGTAAAGCCTGATGGCTAACGCATGGTTTGAGACGATCGCCGAGGCTCAACGACGTGCGCAAAAGCGCTTACCGAAATCGGTCTATGGCGCGCTCATTGCCGGTTCTGAAAAGGGCCTTTCCATTCGCGACAACCTGGATTCGTTCGACCAATTAGGTTTTGCGCCGCACGTTGCAGGGCTTTCAATGCAGCGACAAATGTCGGTTTCGGTGATGGGCCAAGAGTTGTCCATGCCGGTCTTGATCTCGCCAACTGGCGTACAAGCAGTGCACCCCGAAGGCGAAGTGGCAATTGCTCGTGCCGCAGCAAATCGTGGCATCCCAATTGGCCTCAGCTCGTTTGCCAGCAAGTCGGTAGAAGAAGTGGCCGCAGTTAATTCGCAAACGTTGTTTCAGATGTATTGGTGCGGCGACCGCGACACACTTGTTCAACGCATGGAGCGTGCGCGTGCCGCGGGCGCCAAAGGTCTCATCGTCACACTCGACTGGTCGTTTTCTAACGGGCGCGATTGGGGCAGCCCGTGGATCCCAGAAAAGATCAACTTGAAG
>CAINLH010000299.1 GCA_903850275.1 uncultured Acidimicrobium sp. | reverse complement strand
CCGTGCTCGACAACGATGGGCATGCCGCCGTGTTCAAGCACTTCCATTGGTGCACCGTACGTTGCTTCAAGCACTTCTGATGTCAACACTTCTCGTGGGTTGCCGTCGGCAATAACTGTTTTGTTGAAGCACACCAATCGGGGAAGGTGCGCCGCGAGGCCATTGAGATCGTGCGTGGTGAGCAAAATAGTGAGGCCGCTTGCGTGCAGGTCGGCAAGTAGGTGCAAGATTTCGTGTCGTGTTCGCACATCGACGCCAGATGTTGGCTCGTCCATGATCAAAATGTCTGGGTTGCGAAACATTGCACGTGCAAGAAACACTCGTTGTTGTTGCCCGCCCGAAAGCTCGCGAATGTGTCGTTGTGCGACGTCGGCAATGCCAAGCTTGCCAAGAACGTCTCGAACCGCAGCGCGTTCATCCGCAGTGATTCGTGGCCACCAAGTGGTGCGCGAACGAGTCATCACGATCACTTCTTCTACGGTCACGGGAAAATACCAGTCGACTGTTTCAACCTGGGGCACATAGCCAATGGTGATGTGCTGCTGCAGGGTGATTGAGCCGTGGGCCACTGGGTGAGTGCCCATGATTGCTTTCAATAACGTTGTTTTACCGGAGCCGCTTGGGCCCACGATGCCGACAAACTCACCTCTGCCAATCTTTAGATAGGTATCTTCGACCACGGCAGAGTTTCCGTAGGTGCATGAGACGTGCTCGCAGGTGATCAAGCTTTGAACGTCCATTTCGCTTATTGAGGGTAGACGGCTGTGTCCTTCACAACATCACTCACATCGACAGAATTTAAGGAACTTGCGTCACCACCCAGGGCTTCAACCATGGTTGCGAAGTTGAATCGCATCAGTCCAAGCCAAGAATGTTCGGCATCGCCTGGCTCGCCGATGAGGTCGTCATCGCGCAGCACATCGATATATCGAACGCTGGTTTCAGCGCCAATCTGTTCCAGAACCGGCGATGGAAACACTTCGCTTCCAAAGATCGCCTTTACCCCTTCGGCCTTGATTTGTTCGATGAGATCCCCAATATCTTTCGGGGTTGGTTCGTCAAACGAAGACGGCTGAAGTGCGCCAATCACGGTGAACCCGTAATGAACAGCAAAGTACGCGTAAGCATCGTGATACGTGACGAGTTTGCGTTGCTCTTCTGGGATGGTGGCGGTTGCTTCGGCCATTGCTGCATCTAGTGCATCAACCTTCGCGGCAAATGCCTCGTAGTTCGCTGCGAACGTGTCGGCATTGGCGGGGTCGCGACGTGAAAGCACATCGCGCACTACCTGCGCGTACTGCTTGGCCATTGGTGGGTTCGTCCACAAGTGTGGGTTTGGCTTGCCGCCCTCCAATGGGAATGAGAAGTCGTAGATGTAACTGCTTTCCGGCAAAATCTCGGTTCCTAATTCGCAGATACTCGCGCCATCTTTCAAGTTGGCCAATGCCAGTTCTTTTGTTGGCTCCTCCAATACCAAGCCGTTGATAAAGATGACGTCGGCTTGTTCGAGCGTGGCAGCGTCACTTGGTTTTGGTTCGAAGGTGTGCGAGTTGGTGCCCTCTGGGACAACGCCATTAATGATGGTGTTTGTTCCGCCCGCGATGTTTGCAACGATGCTGGTAATCGGCGCAACCGTTGTAGCGATATTCAGCGCACCCTCAACTACATCGCCCAATTGGCATCCGACTGTGGTTTCGTTGCTGTCTGACGCGGTTTGACTGGTGCACGCCGAAACAAGCGTGATGGCGATAACGAAGGGTAAGAAAAATCTGGGGGTTTTCATGGTCTATATCTACACGCCAATGCTGCTAATTGCCATGCGGGCAACATTCTTGATGAGTTGATCCATGTCTTCCACTGAACCAATCTTCTTGAGCAGTGGCCCATCAATCAGCAACGTGGACAAACCGTGTGCCACCGACCACATATATGCAGTCTGTGTTTGAATAGCAAATTCGTCCGCATCTAAGCCGACAAGAGAAACAACCTCGTCGTACAGAATTCCAAATGCGCGGTCTGCTTGGATGGCGGCATTGGGATACGAGGTCATATCGCAGAGGTCGGTGCGAAACATCACGCGGAAGTGCCCTCGATGATTGAGCGCAAAACGTACGTAGCTTTCGCACAGTGCTTCGGCACCCAAGTTGCGGCTTTCGCACATTTCGTCGCCGAGTATTGCGAAGCCTTCCTCGCAGATTGCAGCGAAGATGCCGGCTCTATCTCCGAAGTGGTGATAGGGCGCTTGGTGTGAAACTTTTGCCTGCCGTGCGAGTTCGCGCATTGAAATGGCATCCGGCCCTACGCCCGAGGCAATCTCAAGTGCCGCATCGACAATGACTCGTTGCAGCGGGTCTGGTTTGGCCAAAGGCATAACTTGACATTATCTAGTTTTCGCACTAGACACTGTCAAGTATGAATACTCACCCAGAAACCAAAATTCACGACCGCCGTTGGATCATCTTGCTGGTGCTGTGCATCAGCTTGTTCATGGTTGTTGTCGACAACCTCATTATCAACGTTGCACTTCCAACATTGTCGCGCGAACTGGGTGCCTCAACCAGCGGGTTGCAATGGATTGTCGACTCGTACGCGCTGGTGTTCTCGTGTTTGTTGTTGGCATTTGGCGGCCTCGGTGACCGATTTGGACGCAAAGGAGCAATGCAGGTTGGACTCGTTGCATTCATGGCGTGTTCGGTTTGGGCATCGTTCGCAACATCAACGGCAACGTTGATCATTGCCCGTGGCGCAATGGGCATCGGCGCTGCAGCAGTCTTTCCGGCAACACTTGCAATTCTTATCGACGTATTTCGTGACCCGATTGAACGCGCAAAAGCAATTGGTGTCTGGTCTGCCGTATCCGGAATGGCCGTTGCATTCGGACCAATATCTGGCGGTTTCTTACTTGAGCATTTCTATTGGGGTTCCGTTTTCCTCGTCAACGTACCAATCGTGATTATCGCGCTCGTTTTGGGCGCAATATTCATCCCAACATCAAAAGACCCGAATCCTCATCGCCTCGATTTCATGGGTTTTGTGTTGTCCATTGCCATGGTTGGCCTGCTCGTGTACACCGTTATCGAAGGGCCGCATCGCGGATGGCTCAGTGTGTCGACGCTTACGTCGTTTGCTGGGGCAATGATTCTGTTGGCGCTGTTCATCAAACGCGAACTATCAACCGACGAGCCACTGCTTGATGTTCGTGTTTTCCGTAACGCACGCCTGTCGGCAGCCACGGGTGCAATCGGTATCGCGTTTTTCGTGTTGTTTGGTTTTACTTTCTTGGTTACGCAGTACTTCCAATTTGTTCGTGGTTACAGCACGTTTTCTGCCGGCGTGCACACGTTGCCATTTGCGCTTGGTGCGGGTGTAACTGCACCGATCGCGGCGCGGCTTGCGCTGAAGTT
>CAINLH010000298.1 GCA_903850275.1 uncultured Acidimicrobium sp. | reverse complement strand
TTCCATCACTCGAATTCCGCGCGACTTGGCCAACTGCACCAGCGCGTTGTCTAGTTCTATTCGCGGCGCAATCGCAGCAAACTGTCCTTGACCGGTTGGCAACATCATCTGCATCTCATTGCCGCTGGGCGAGCGCAGCCACACGTCGGAGCACGGTGTCCAGTTGGCAACAGTTGATGGGTCGAAACGCAGTTCTTCTAGTACGCGCAGTGCGCCAGTTGTCAGGCCGTCGCCGCAGCACTTGTCGCGCGGAAAATGCGCCTTATCAATGACCAAAACATCGTGGCCCGCTTCTTGCAACGTCAGTGCGGCAGCAATGCCAGCCGGCCCTGCACCAACCACCAACACGCCACACGAACCAAGCGTGGTGTTGTTGTACGGCAGGGAGTTGGACACATTGTTCAGACTAGAGTCGTTCGCTATGAGCCGCTTATGTGAAGGTCGAGTAGTTGTTGTCACTGGTTCGGGCCGAGGTATTGGCCGCGAACATGCGTTAAGCCTTGCCGCCCATGGCGCATTGGTCGTGGTCAACGACCTTGGCGCAGGCGTCGACGGCAGTGGTGGCGACACTTCGCCAGCCCAAAGCGTTGTCAACGAGATCGAGGCAATGGGCGGCCGCGCGGTTGCTAACGGCGACGACATCTCGTCGTGGGCAGGCGCCGAACGGCTCATCAATACTGCGGTCGAAACATTTGGCGACTTGCACGCAGTCGTTAACAACGCTGGCATCTTGCGCGACCGCATGATGGCCAACATGAGCGAAGAAGAGTGGGACGCCGTTATCAAAGTGCATCTCAAGGGCACGTTTGCACCTTCACGTTTCGCCGCCGCGTATTGGCGCGATCAAAGTAAGGCAGGCAAACCAGTAGACGGCCGCATCATCAACACCTCGTCGGTCTCGGGCATTTATGGCAACGTCGGCCAAACCAACTACGGCGCAGCGAAGGCAGGCATTGCTGCATTCACCACCATTGCATCGCTCGAGCTTGCTCGTTACGGCGTCACTGTTAACGCAGTTGCACCAGTTGCTCTTACACGCATGACCGAAAACTTGGGCCCTGCACCAGAAACCGAAGAAGAGCGCGAACAACGTTCACCAAAATGGATTGCCCCCATTGTCACGTGGCTTGCCAGCGAAGAATCCAAAGACATCACCGGCCGCGTGTTCGAAGCAAGCGGTCAAGTGCTTGCAATTGCCGAAGGTTGGCATCGTGGCCCAACACACGCGCCAGTGGAAGACCCAACCAAACTTGGCCCCATCGTGGAAGAACTGATGGCGAAGGCTCGTCTCAATGCCGGCATGGACGGCAAAGACGGTTCGTGGCCACAACCACAAAAGAAGTAACGCCGCATTCGGCAAAAACATGTCGAGTAACAACGTTGTAAAAGCGCGCAGTAATTTTGCCGATCGCAACCCCGGCAGCCGCAGCCACTACGACGAAGCCCGCAAATATATGCCCGGTGGGCAAACCCGTTCGGTGCTCACTCACGCACCGTTTCCACTCACCTTCGCATCGGGCAGTGGCGCAACACTTACCGACGTAGACGGCCACACCTAACTCGACTTCCTTGGCGACTACACCGCAGGGTTGTTGGGGCACAGCGAGCGCCGCGT
>CAINLH010000297.1 GCA_903850275.1 uncultured Acidimicrobium sp. | reverse complement strand
GCACGAGGTTGATGATGAGCAGTTGGTGTTAGTTGGCCGTCGTCATCTTCGATCAAACAATTCGTGGATGCACAACATCGAAGTGTTAGTAAAAGGAAAACCACGTTGCACGTTGCAAATGCATCCAAACGATGCTGCACGAGTTGGTGTGAAAGAAGGCGAGCAAGCGCGCATCACCAGCCGTGTTGGTCATGTTGATGCAGTTGTTGAATACACGTCCGACATTCGCGAGCGTGTTGTCAGCCTTCCGCATGGTTGGGGGCACGACATGAGTGGTACGCAGATGAATGTGGCTGCGCAGCGCGCCGGGGTTAACTCCAACGTGCTCACCGACCACAACGAGATGGACCCGCTTTCGGGCAATTCGGTGATGAACGGCATTCCCGTCACGGTCTCGGCCCTCGTTTAGGGAGTTATCAACAGGCTGGAGGTACTTGTCCACCTATTTGGCCCAATGTCCACAAGGCTGTCCCCAGAAAGAAAAAGAAATACACAGGGTTATCCACTTCCTTCACACAGGGGTATGGCCGTAACCTCCCATTCGAGGCCAGTTATGACAATTTGATTTCTTTTTTGGAAATCTCGCAAAGCGTTACTGAGTATGGGACGGAGAGACTAAAAAATATTGAGGGATGGTTGACAAGAGGGAATTACAATGCTGTAATCATTCCCTACCAGTTGTGGATGGATCTGCAAAGGGGACAGTTTCAACACAACATGTTGTGGTCGAGTTTTTGGCCCTAGCTGCGGTGGTGGCCTGACCCCCTTGGAAATCCCTCCAGAGCCAGTGGATAAAGGGATTGAGCAGTTTTCAGCAATATCGAAGTTCTACAAACGACTACCAAAACAAGTTAGGAAACCACAACATGTCACTCGCACCAGAGCGTCTCACCATCGGCATCGGACGCAAGTTCACAACACCAGAGGTGCACCCCTACGACCAAGTGGCGTGGGAAAAGCGCGACGCGCGCATCAACAACTGGAAAGACGGCAGCATCGCATTCGAGCAGCTGGGCGTCGAGTTCCCAGTGGGCTGGTCATTAAACGCCACCAACATCGTCACCCAGAAGTACTTCCGCGGCACACCGGGCACGTCCGAGCGCGAGCACTCACTGCGCCAAGTCATCGACCGCGTATCTAACACCATTGCCGACTGGGGCATCGAGGGTGGCTACTTCGCCGACACCGAAGAGGCCGAAGCATTCCGCGACGAACTGAAATTCATTTTGGTTACGCAGCGCGCAGCATTCAACTCGCCAGTGTGGTTCAACATTGGTGTGCCAGGTGTGCCACAACAAGCAAGCGCTTGTTTCATTCTCGCCACCGAAGACACCATGGACGGCATCTTGAATTGGTACCGCGAAGAAGGAATCATCTTCAAGGGCGGTTCGGGTGCGGGCATCAACTTGTCCAACATTCGTTCAAGCGCAGAACACCTGAAGGGTGGCGGCACAGCCTCCGGCCCAGTCAGCTTCATGCGCGGTGCCGACTCTTCAGCAGGCACCATCAAGTCCGGTGGCAAGACACGCCGTGCAGCGAAGATGGTCATCTTGAACGTGGATCACCCAGACGTTGAAGAGTTCATCTGGTGCAAGACCCGCGAAGAGCAAAAGGCACGTGCATTGCGCGACGCCGGCTTCGACATGGATCTCGACGGCAAAGACTCGTTCTCCGTCCAGTACCAAAACGCCAACAACTCGGTGCGCGTCACCGACGAGTTCATGCACGCAGTCAAGGAAGATCGCGACTGGACATACAAGGCCGTTAAGGATGGTGCACCAGTTCGCAGCATTCGTGCCCGCGACTTGTGGCGCCAAATTGCCACCGCCTCGTGGGAATGTGCCGACCCAGGCTTGCAGTTCGACACCACCATCAACAAGTGGCACACCGCGCATGCAACGGGCCGCATCAACGGTTCCAATCCATGCAGCGAATACATGCACATCGACAACTCGGCATGCAACCTTGCATCCATCAACTTGCTGAAGTTCCTCAGCGATGACGACATCTTCGATGTAGACGCATACCGTCACACCATCGAAGTGATGTTCACCGCACAGGAAATTCTTGTAGGCAACGCCGACTACCCAACAGAAAAGATTGGTGAGAACAGCCACCTCTTCCGTCAGTTGGGCTTGGGCTACGCAAACATTGGTGCGCTCTTGATGGCACTCGGCATGCCATACGACTCCGACGGCGGCCGCGCTTGGGCCGGTGCACTTACCTCGATGATGACTGGCCACGCGTACGCCACAAGCGCACGCATCGCCAGCCGCATGGGGCCATTTGCTGGCTTCGCAGCCAACGAGCGCTACATGCTCAACGTGTTGCGCATGCACCGCGATGCCAACGCCGAGATCGTCAATGCACACGTTGTGCAGCAAGATCTCGTCAACGCTGCAACCCTCGCATGGGACAACGCAGTGCGCGACGGCGAAGAGTACGGCGTTCGCAACAGCCAGGCAACGGTGCTTGCACCAACTGGCACCATCGGCCTCATGATGGACTGTGACACCACTGGCATCGAGCCAGACTTGGGCCTCGTCAAGTTCAAGAAGTTGGTTGGCGGCGGCAACATGTCCATCGTTAACCAGACAGTGCCACGCGCACTGAAGAACTTGGGCTACGAAGGTCCGGTCATCGATCGCGTCATTGCATACATCGACACCAACAAGACCATCGTCGGCTCACCCGACTTGAAGGCCGAGCACTTGCCAGTGTTCGCCTGCTCGATGGGTGACAACACCATTCACTACGAAGGTCACGTGCGCATGATGGCAGCGGCTCAGCCGTTCTTGTCGGGTGCAATTTCCAAGACAGTGAACATGCCAGAAGAAGCAACGATCGAAGACATCGAAGCACTGCACATGTTGTCGTGGGAACTCGGCATCAAGGCTGTTGCTATCTACCGCGACAACTGCAAGGTTGGTCAGCCATTGTCCACCGCCAAGAAAGACGGCGAAAAGGGCACGGCTGAAGCAGCAGCAGCGGCAACACAAGTTGTCGAGCGCATTGTTGAAAAAGTAGTGATGCAGCCAGTTCGTCAGAAGCTTCCACGTTCACGTCGTGGCCGCACATTCGAATTCCGTGTTGCAGACTGCAAGGGCTTTGCCACCATCGGCGAGTACGAAGACGGTCGTCCAGGCGAAGTGTTCCTCACTGTGTCGAAGCAGGGCTCAACACTTGCCGGCATCATGGACTCGTTCGCAAAGAGCGTGTCGTACGGCTTGCAATACGGTGTGCCACTGCGCGCATTCGTCGAAGCATTCATCAACACACGCTTCGAGCCAGCCGGCATGACCGACGACTCCGACATCCGCATGGCATCGTCCATCATCGACTATCTCTTCCGCCGCTTGGCAGTCGAGTATCTATCGGCCGATGAGCGTTCCGAATTGGGTATCTACACCCGCGAAGAGCGCATGCAGCCAACGTTGCCAGGTGTTGAAGAGTCGGTTACCGACACAGCACAAGGCGTAGACGTCATCAGCGATCCAAAAACCATCCCATCGGTTCAGGATTTGGTTGCACAAATGGATCTCTCCGCACAGCAGTCACACGCAGCAGCATCCACTCCAGCAAAAACTGGCGCAATCTGCTCGTCGTGCGGCTCGGCCAACATGCAGCGCGCAGGTGCGTGCTACGTATGTGGCGATTGCGGTTCGTCCAGCGGCTGTTCCTGATCCGTCTTGAACAACGCCACACGCAGCGAACTCACACCCCCGTCCACTGAGAAGATAGATGCTCTCACTGGGCTGAGGTGGTTCGCTGCTCTGGCAGTTGTTCTCGATCACAATCCGCCCGGCGGTTACACGCCACGCGCGGTTATGCAATTCTTCATGAGTGGCAGCATGGGCGTCACCGTGTTTTTCGTGTTGTCCGGTTTCGTGCTGGCGTACAACTACGACGGCAGGGGGCCGCTGCTGTCTTTAAGCGCGTTGCGTAGTTT
>CAINLH010000296.1 GCA_903850275.1 uncultured Acidimicrobium sp. | reverse complement strand
GAGCGCTGGCACCGTGACGCCAAGATTCACACCATCTTCGAGGGCACCTCAGAGATTCAGCAGCTGGTGATTGCTCGCGCAATCTCCGGCCTGCGCGTGGAGTAACTGAAACCTAGGAAATTTATTTGTCGCGCGCAGTGACAAACGCAGCGACACAGGTATCAATGTCGGCCTTGGTGTGTGTTGCGCACACTTGCACACGAATGCGAGCCTTGCCCATCGGCACGACGGGGTATGAGAACGCAACCACGTAAATACCAAGGTTGAACAATTCTGCGGCCATGCGCACGGCTTCGTGCTCGTCGGCAAACATGACAGGAACGATTGGGTGTTCGCCGGGAAGAAGTGTGAAACCCGCTGCAGTCATTTGGTCGCGGAAATACTTGGCGCTCTCACGAAGAGTGTCGCGAGTTGTGGCGCCTTGAGCAACGAGGTCGAGTGCTACGAGCGAACCGGCCACCACCGTTGGAGGGATTGAGTTGGAAAACAAGTACGGGCGAGCGCGCTGGCGCAAGAGATCAATGATTTCTTGGTGCGAAGCGATGTAGCCACCAGAAGCGCCGCCAAGTGCCTTGCCGAGTGTGCCCGAGGTGATGTCGACGCGGTCGCGCACACCAAACATTTCGGGAGTGCCTGCGCCACTCGCGCCGATGAAACCCACGGCGTGCGAATCGTCCACCATGACCATTGCTTCGTATTTGTCGGCGAGGTCGCAGATCTCTTTCAGCGGAGCAAACGAGCCATCCATCGAGAACACGCCATCGGTGACAATGAGTGTTCGTCGCGCACCTTGGGCTGCAATCAATTGGGCTTCTAGGTCGGCCATGTCGCGGTTCTTGTAGCGATAGCGCGTTGCCTTGCACAGCCTGATGCCGTCGATGATTGATGCGTGATTGAGCTCGTCAGAAATGACGGCGTCGCCTTGGTCGAGCAACACTTCGAACACACCACCGTTGGCATCGAAGCACGATGGGAACAGGATGGTTGCATCAGTGCCGAGCAGGGTGGAAAGCTTTGATTCCAACGTGTCGTGTTGCGACTGTGTTCCACAGATGAAACGAACACTGGCCATGCCAAAGCCGTTGATGTCGAGCGACTCTTTGGCAGCAGCAATCACTGCAGGGTTGTTAGCAAGCCCAATGTAGTTGTTGGAGCAAAAATTGATGAGATCTTTTTTGCTACTGAGCACATGCGATGCCTGGGGGGAGTCGAGCAAGCGCTCGCGTTTGTAGAGGCCCGCTGTCTGGATGTCGTCGAGCGTTTTCTGCAGATCTTTTTGAACACTGGTGTACATAATTTTTCCTTAAGACCAATCCATGATGACTTTGCCCGAATTAGACGAGCGTGCCGCAGCGAATGCGTTTTCCCACTCGCTTGCAGGAAAGCGATCGGTGATGACATCGCGAATATCGAGGCCTGTCTGAATGAGTGAGTTCATGGCATACCACGTCTCGTACATTTCACGTCCGTAGATGCCCTTAATGGTGATCATGTGGGTAACGAGCTTCGCCCAATTAATTGAGATCTCTTTGCTTGGCAAACCCAACACCGCAACGCGGCCACCGTGACTTAAGTTGTCCAAGATGTCGGGAAGCGCAGTTGGTGCGCCACTCATCTCGAGTGCGACGTCGAAGCCTTCTTTCATTCCCAATGTTTTTTGAGTTGCAGCAATGGAGGACGTCATCGGGTTAACCGCAATATCGACACCCATTGATCGAGCAAGTTCCAAACGAGATTCGTTGATGTCGCTAATGACGACGTAACGCGCACCAACATGACGTGCCACCTTGGCGGCCATCAAGCCGATGGGGCCAGCGCCTGTTATCAATACGTCTTCGCCAGCAACAGGGAAAGTAAGCGCGGTGTGCACTGCGTTTCCAAATGGGTCGAAGATTGCGCCAAGTTCGGCGTCTACCGCATCCGAGTGCACCCAAACATTGCTTGCGGGGATAACGACGTATTCGGCGAATGCGCCGTTTCGGTTGACACCAACACCTGAAGTGTTCTTGCACATGTGGCGTCGGCCTGCGCGGCAATTGCGGCACGTACCGCAAATGATGTGACCTTCTCCGGAAACGAGAGCACCCAGCTCGAGTGAAGTGACTTCCGAACCCATCTCGACGATGCGGCCAGAAAATTCATGCCCGATAATGAGCGGCGCGTTCACTGCCGATGCAGCCCATGCATCCCAAGACTCGATGTGCAAGTCGGTGCCGCAGATGCCTGTTTTCTCGACACGAATCTTGACGTCGGTTGGGCCGGGCGTGGGTTCTGCGCATTCGATCATTTCAAGACCGGGTGCTGCAGAAGGCTTGAATAGTGCGCGCATAGTGGAATTAGCGTAGTGCTCGTGGCCAAGTGATGGCTTGGTAAGTTGGAAGTTCGTACCGTAAG
>CAINLH010000295.1 GCA_903850275.1 uncultured Acidimicrobium sp. | reverse complement strand
GGCCCTGTGCCTCGGCCTCGGCGGCAAGCGCAATCCAGTTTTCTTCCGCGGTAGCAACCACCGCCTGGGCCGCAGCCAGTTCTTCGCTCACTTTGGCCAGCGCAGCATGATCGCCCTTTGCTAGCGCAAGTTCGGCAAGTAATTTCGACTGTTTTTCATTTGCCTGAGCCAGCGACTTTTCCGCCTGTGCGACAAGCCGAATCAATGTGCTGGCACTTTTTGCCGGCTTGGTCTTTGGCTTCGCCGATGGGGCAGTCGTTGTGCTGCGAAGTTGTGGCGCATTCTGCGACTTCGGTTTGTTTGCACGCATTGCCAGCCAGCCTGCAACACCGCCACGCACAATTTCCGCGTTGCCATTGCCGTCAAGGGCAAGCACTTCATTGACGGTGCGGTCGAGAAACACCCGGTCGTGGCTGACTACAACAACAATGCCTGGCCAATCGTCGAGGTATTCCTCAAGTGCGCGCAGCGTGTCCAAATCCAGATCATTGGTGGGTTCGTCCAGCAGCAGCACGTTGGGCTGCTCAATCAATGTGAGCAACAACTGCAGACGTCGGCGTTCGCCACCGGACAATGTTGAAATAGGTGCGAACTGTGAGTCGCCATCAAACCAAAAGCGTCGCATCAGGTTGTTGTCTTCAACTGACGGTGTCACTTTGTCGCCGGCTACTGCCTCGCGCACAGTTTGGGTAACCACAAGATCGCGACCTAGTTGGTCGTAGTACCCAATCTTTACTGTGCTGCCAATATCGATGTGGCCAGAGTTTGGAGTAAGGCGTGAAGAGATGAGATCGAGAAGCGTGCTCTTGCCGGCGCCGTTAGGACCAACGATGCCAAGGCGATCGCCAGGTTCTAGTTGGTGATCGAGCGGCAGCAAAACGGTGTGCGGCGTTAGCGATTTTTCGTTTGCGGGCCAAGTAAACGAAACACCTAAGAGCTCGACACCTTTGGAGCCAAGGCGTTGGCTGCCAAGCGACAAACCAAGCTCCCCAGAACGCGCAGGGCCTTCCGCTTTTCGTGAGATCAATTCTTTTGCGGCATCCATTCGCGCCTTTGGTTTAGTTGTGCGCGCAGGTGCACCGCGGCGTAGCCAAGCAAGCTCGGTGCGTGCCAAGTTTTTTCTGATTTGTTCGGCGTTTGCGGCGCGCTCTTCACGTTCGATGCGCGCGGCAAGATACGCGGCGTAGCCAGAGCCGGCGGTTTTGCCCATGGGTACGTGCATGTAGGCCTTGCCGCGGTCGATCTCCAATACTTTGTTGGTAACGCGGTCCAGTACGTGTCTGTCATGGGTGACCAAGATGAGACCGCCGCGATAGTTCGCAAGCCACTCCTCGAGGTACGCAATTGCATCCAGATCCAAGTGGTTGGTTGGCTCGTCCAAAATGAGGGCGTCCCACTCCTGCACAAGCAACATGGCCAGCGCAACACGTTTTTGTTGCCCACCAGAAAGTTCCTGGGTTGATGAATCGAGCATGCCCGACATGCCAAGGCGGTCGAGCATTGCTTCGCCTCGCCATTCTTCGCCAACTGCATCGCGCACAGTTCCAACAGGAAGAATTGGTTGCTGGGCGAGGATGCCAATTCGGGCGTTGCGTGCTTTATGCACTTGTCCACTGTCGGGCGAGTAGTCGCCACTCAAAATTCGGAGCAGCGTGCTCTTGCCGCAACCATTCAAGCCAACAACTCCGATTCGATCTCCGTCACTGACGGTGAGGGAAACATCGGCAAATAGTGGACGGTTTGGTCGTGATGCACTCAGCGACTGGGCATCGATCAAAATCACAGAGGTAAAGGCTACGGCGCGCGATCACGCGTGATACTTTGCGATTGTGATGAGAGCAAAATATATTTCCGCGTGCATCATGTTGGCTGTGTTTGGAGTCGGTTGCAGTTCGGACACGACCGAACCAGCGGCACCACTTTCCGGCCGAACGGTGGAAATCGCGATCACCGATTTTGAATTTGTGGTGCCAAACGAGGTTCTTTCGTCAGATCGGATTGTTCTACTCAACAACGATTCGGTCGACCACAATCTGATGCCACTCGATGAATCTTTCAGCGTGGATGTAGGTGCTGGAAAGACAGCCGAATTACCCCAGTTGGCACCTGGAAAGTATGCGTTTCATTGCCATATCCACCCAGACATGATGGGCGAGATAGTCGTTTCTTAGCGAGAACACCAATCGGTCCAGGGCTACCATTTAGCCATGTCCACTACGCAACTCCGTGAGTCGTTAAAGCAGCGCGCATG
>CAINLH010000294.1 GCA_903850275.1 uncultured Acidimicrobium sp. | reverse complement strand
GATTATTTCTGGCGGAGTGAATATCTATCCGCAAGAAGCGGAGAATGTGCTCATCCATCATCCTGAAGTTGTCGATGTGGCCGTGTTTGGCGTCCCGAACGCAGATTTTGGCGAGGAAGTAAAAGCAGTGGTGCAGCCGAAGACGATGCCTGCAGACGACAAGGAACGGTCTTTACTTGCCAAGGAACTGATCGAATATTGCAAAAAATCTCTTGCTGATTTCAAATGCCCTCGCACAGTGGATTTCCGCGAAGAACTTCCAAGACACCCGACAGGAAAGCTGTACAAGCGATTGCTGAAGGACGAATACTGGGAGCAATCAGGAAGAAAGATCTAGCAACCGGTGGTCAGATCGCATCCATACCTAGATCAAGGATCGATTATCGCTTTTGCGCATCGCGGTGGTGCTGTCGACCAGCCAGAGAATTCCATGATTGCATTCCAGCGAGCCATCGAAATGGGTTACCGATATATCGAGACCGATGTTCACGCAACAAAAGATGGCGTGCTCATGGCGTTTCATGACGACGATTTACAACGCACATGCGGGCTCGATATCAAAATCAGCGACGTTGAGTACAGCGGGTTATCCAAAGCGAGGATAGACGGCAAAGAGCCCATTCCGACCCTGGAAGAGATTCTTTCCGCATGGCCAAATATTCGCGTGAACATCGACTGCAAATCTGACCAAGCCGTTGAGCCACTCATTGCCGCCCTGCAACATGGCAATGTCGTCGATCGGGTATGCGTAGGGTCTTTCAGCGATCGCAGGCTGGGTGCAATCCGTGATGCAATCGGACCAAGATTGTGCTCGTCACTAGGTCCACGAGAAGTTGCGAAATTGCGGCTCTTATCAAAATTGACAAGCATCAAATCGTTCGTTGGAGCGCACGCTGCTCAAATTCCTCTGAAGCAGGGTCCCATCACTCTCACCAATAAGCAACTGGTAGACCATGCGCATGAAATCGGTTTACACGTTCACGTATGGACGATTAACGATGCCGAGGAGATGCACAACCTTGTCGACTTGGGTGTCGATGGAATCATGACCGACACATTGCAAACTTTGAAAAACGTGATGATTGAACGCAATCAATGGACAAACATCCCGAATTAGCTATCAGGCGTCTTTAACACTCCACTTACGTTTAGCAACCGGATCTTTGTCGCTCCAAGGGAAATTGATCCAAAGATCGGTGTGTTTCCAAACGAAGTCGCATTTGATGATCGACTGAGACTTTTCGTACAAAACTGCCATCTTGGTATCCGCTAATTGGCCCTTACAAAATTCCAATACATGTTTCAGCGTGTGGCCGGTGTCGGCAACATCATCCACGATAAGCACTTTGGAATCTTTGATGTCTACAAGGCTTGGAACTGGCGGAAGGATCATTGGTACCGCGAGTCTTTCATTGACACCCGTGTAAAACTCGACATTCATGGTGTACGTATTCTTAACGGAAAGCGCGTAACCCAGTGCACCGGCAGTGAGCAAGCCTCCCCTGGCGATAGCAAGAATAATGTCTGGCTCATAGCCACTTTCGGCAATCTGGATTGCCAGTTCTCGACTGGCGACACCAAATTTTTCCCAAGTCAGAATTTCTCTCTCGTCGCTCACACCATCTCCAATCTGGTTGTCCGGAACGACCAGACAACATAAGCAATCTAGTTCATCACACTTGCTCAAAGGGGCAGTGACGACATCCCGATGTGCAGCAGTAACCTCGATCTGCCAAAAATCGTGCGGTCATAACAGACAATCCCGACGAAGGATCCGAATATGTTGGCTTTCCTTCACCCACAGCCTCATCGTGACGAGACATAATCTCATTGCGTCGGGGATGCTGCGGTGACAGCCGCTGAGGGATCGGGGCGGTCTCGTAGTCCGACCGCAACTGAGGAAATTTCTGCACTTAAAGCCCCTCAAGCATTGACCAATACCCTGGCCAACTCTTCTTTACGACAGTTGGGTCTGAGATGCTTACACCACCACTACCAAGACCGATCAAGGCAAATGCCATTGCCAGGCGATGATCATGGTGGGTTTCCACCAAGCCCCCTTGAACCTCTGACGGATGCACAATCAATCCATCCGACAACGCGATTGCGTCGACACCGATTGAACGCAACTCATGCACCAGATCGTCAATTCTGTTGCTCTCTTTTGAGCGAATGAAACCGACGCCACGAATTGTGGTTGGTGTTGAGGCATAGACAGCGACTGCGGCCAAGGTTGGAACTAGATCCGACATGTCACGCATATCAACATCGATACCTTGCAATTGCCTGCTCTTGACACGCCGAACGGACACCGAATGTTGCGTGTATTCAACGTCACAGCCCATCCGACT
>CAINLH010000293.1 GCA_903850275.1 uncultured Acidimicrobium sp. | reverse complement strand
GCAATTCCGGCGCGAACCATGGTTGTGTGAAGTTCGGAACCAAGCCGACGAACGGCAGCAGCCGAGTTGGCAACATGAACATGGCGCGGGGCGATACCGGCTTTGCCCAATTGATCGACGACTTCGGAGAAACGTCGCAATTGCAGCGCTGCGCCAAGATGCGCTGCGTCATCTGCAGTTGCCAAGTGCGTGTACACGCCGTCTAATTGGAGCGAGGGCTGAGAAGTAATCATTGCGGCTGCAGTCAGCGCGCCGTCTACACCCACGCCAACGCGGTGCATCCCTGTGTCGATCTTGAGATGCACAAGCGCCGTGCGCTTTGCCGTAGCGGCCGCATTCGCATACTGCTCAATCGATGTTTCGTTGTACAACGTTGCAATGACGTCGTGTTCGATCATTGCTGTGTATTGACTGGCCGGCTGTTCGCTCATTACTAACACCGGTGCAGTGATGCCTGCGGCACGCAGCGCAAGCGCTTCGTCGGCAAGTGCAACGCAAAGCCCCAAAGCCCCGGCCTGTAAAGCAGCGTTGGCAACTTCTACTGCGCCGTGCCCGTACGCGTTTGCTTTTACTACTGCCCACAATTGCTGCGACGGGTTGGCTGCAATGAGCGCCGTTACGTTATTGCGCACCGCACCAAGGTCGATGTCGGCCCACGCCCAACGGGAAGCGAAGCTCGAGTTACTCATGCCGCCGCAACCACAGCAACGGCAACGCTGTCGGTATGCGACAACGAAACGTGCCAGTTGGTGATGCCCTGTTGTTTCGCCAATACTTGTGCTCGGCCAGTCACGCGCAGCACCGGCTGCCCACTTTCTTTGCGTTCAATAGATACGTCGTGCATGTCGAATGCGCCAAGGCCAACGCCCAGCACCTTCATGGTTGCTTCGCGAGCGGCAAACCGTGCGGCCAAACTTGAAGCGTCGTCGCGCTTGCCAACCATCGTTGCCAACTCTTCGCTGGTAAACAGGCGTGTGCGCAAACTTGGCGTGCGCTCTAATGCGCGGCGAAAACGATCGATTTCAACGACGTCAATACCAACGCCAAGCATTGCTATTTACCTGCAGCCGGCTGGCGCCAGTGATCTGCGGTGTCACTGATGGGCAGAATCAATAAGTCGGCTAACGACACTTGCGCCAGTCGCTCTTCATTAAAGGAGCCCTCGGTCTCAGTCACCCAGTCGACGAGGCGGTTGTAGCGATCGTCGTAGCCCTGCAACACCGCCTTGATCACGGGGACTGCAAGTGTTTCGTGGAAAACAACGTGTAACAACGTGATGCCGGTGGTCTGTGAACCCTTTGTCTCTGGCACGAAAATAACGGTGCGGCCATCGCGTCGGCCGCGAGCAACCAACACATTGCGGTCGGTTGCCACGCGGTGTTTTGTACCCACAAGCGCACTGCTTCGCTCGACACTTGACGAAAGTTCGAGCGCAATGCCACCACGATCAACAATGCTCACCGTTGCGGTGTTGTTCTCGACGCTGCCATCGATTGCGTAACGAGTGAATCCGACT
>CAINLH010000292.1 GCA_903850275.1 uncultured Acidimicrobium sp. | reverse complement strand
CTGCCGCTTGACGGGCTAGGTATGCCCGCTATCCAATTCACGATTGCGTAACTTGCTTCGCAAATTCGAGAGTCTTTGCATTGACAATATGTTTCTCGAGATCTTGGGTTGCAACGTGAAAACTCTGCTCGAGCATGACACGTTCGATTTCGCCGCCGTACTGCTCGGCCAGGAATGTTCCCTGAGCCGGATCGACAACGTGGTCATTGACCGAATTGATCAACAGCATCGGAACTTTCATTTGTGGATAGCGCAGCGCAAGTGGCGCGATGCCTTCACTGAACATTGACAATGCGGGCCGCAACGGAGTCGCGTCGTACGAGCTCTCTTTCACGTTTGGGTCGGCAATGTCGCTGCCGATGGAGTCGATTGTTTCCAAACCGCCATCGATCATCGATTGAATGCCCGTAGTCATCTCGTCGCCAACCGGTTGCGCTGCTGGATTAATGCACACGATGCCAGCGATTTCTGGGTGTTGCGCCGCAAGCCACAAAGTGAGAGCGCCGCCCATTGACAAACCAACCACCACTACTTTTTTGCAGCGCGCCGAAAGCGCTTTGTATGCGGCATCTGCATCGCCAGACCAGTCGGCCCAGCGAGTGGTCATCATTTCCTCTACCGATGTTCCGTGGCCAGCAAGTCGGGGCAACTCCACATCGAAACCGGCATCCGCAAGCAAATGGGCTAATTCGCGCATCGACGATGGATTGCCAGTGAAACCATGCACGACAAGCGCGCCAACTGCGTTTCCACCAACGTGCGACCACGCTTCTGCCCCTGGAATGACTTGTGCGACCATTGTTCCCCACTGTTCACTTGGCTATCTATATATACGTACCCACGATAGTTGATTGCCTGATTGACTGAACCCATGAATACCGGGCGTCGTCGGGCCGATTTTTCGGCAGTTACCGCGCTTGCACCCGTTGTCGCACTGCTTCCTGTTTGGCTCGTTGCAATTGCCATCTACTGGATTCCCTTCCGCATCTACGGAGATGTTTCGTACCCGCTATTCGCGCTGTGTTGCATGTTGTTTGGGGTTGTGTTGTTTTCGCGTCCGGTACAACGCTTGGTCTTCGTACGTTTATTGGATGCACGGGTGCCCGCAGCAAGTGAGAAGGAGCAATTGAATGCAGCGTGGAAGGTAGTTGCACAAGCGAATCATCTTCCAACATCACGTTTTGTTCTTGCAGTTGTAGAGAGTGACGACGTCAATGCGTTTGCTTGCGGCGGCCATCTGCTTGTTGTCTCATCGTTTGCCATCGAGCATCTGACCCACGACGAACTTTGTGGCGTGCTCGCGCACGAACTGAGCCATCACATGGGTGGGCACACGGTTGCACTCACCATCTCGCAGTGGATGAGCCTGCCCATCATGCTGCTGGCACAAGCTGGGTTGGCTTTGCGAACTTTTAACAACACCGCAACCGCCATGCTCGCTGAGCGTTATCCATCGGTCCGGTTGTTTGGAAAAATAATTGGCGTTGTGCTTATTTCACTTTCGCGAGTGTTGCTCACCGGCCTCATTGTTTCGCATGTATTGAGCAATGCAGTCGGTAAAAGTGCCGAATATCACGCCGACGAGCGCGCATTCAAGATGGGTTTTGGCAGAGAGCTCTTACACGCACTTCGACGTGTTGAGTCACGCGAGATAACTCATCCACAATCCACGCCAATTGGCTTAACAACCATGTCGCATCCACCCGCACGAACGCGCATTGCTCGGCTCGAGGCAATGAGCACAAGGGGCGGACGATAGCGTTACGTGCAATGAACGCTTCAGAGCGGCAAGCACTCACCATTGCTAACGATCCATTTCTTGCTGCCGCTAACGGCACCAAATTTCGCCACACACCTGTGTGGTTCATGCGCCAAGCCGGCAGAAGCCTGCCCGAGTACCGAGCAATCCGCGGCTCTGGCAGCATCCTTGATGCCATCAAGCAACCTCGTCTTGCGGCCGACATCACGCTGCAACCGGTGCAGCGATACGGCGTAGATGCTGCCGTCTTGTACAGCGACATCGTGGTGCCAGCGCACGCGGTTGGTTTTGGGATTGATGTTGCGCCGGGAACTGGCCCTGTTGCAGAGCATCCGTTTCGCAGCGCATCGGATTTGCAGCGGCTACGAGCATTCGAACCCGAATCTGATACTCCATACGTTTTAGAAACTGTTCGCATGTTGGCGACAGAACTGCAAGTGCCGCTACTTGCATTCGCCGGCGCGCCATTCACTGTCGGCAGTTACCTCGTTGAAGGCAAACCAAGCCGCGATCACCTGATTACGAAACAAATGATGCACACCGATACCGCGCTTTGGAACCAACTGATGCAACGGCTTGCCGAACACGCAGTTGCATCGATTGGCAGCCAACTTGACGCAGGCGCTGCTGCCTTTCAACTTTTCGACTCGTGGGCCGGCAACCTCACCGTTGATGAATACCGCCAACACGTTCTTCCATTTTCTACTTTCGTGTTTGAACAATTGGCAAACACTCACCCGCATGCTCGCGGCATTCACTTCGGGCTTGGCTGCGACCATCTGTTGGAGTTAATGCAACAAGCAGGCGCAACCATCATCGGTCTCGATTGGCGAACATCAATTTCTGATGCTCGCAAACGCCTTGGTTCAGACACGGTGATACAAGGCAACCTCAACCCCGAATTGGTGCTTGGAGATGATGCAACTGCGATCGCTGGCACCGATCAAGTGTTGGCGGATAACGCTGGCAACCCAGCACATATTTTCAACTTGGGTCACGGTGTTCAGCCCGCCACGAACCCCGACGTTTTAGCAGCGATAGTCCACCACGTTCACGAAAGAACAGCGCAATGACGAACAATAAAACAGCAGTCCTCTTGATGGCCTACGGCACGCCGCGCAGCACTGAAGAAATTTTGCCGTACTACACCGATATCCGTCGCGGCCGCGTTCCAACACCAGAACAACTTGCCGATCTCACCGCGCGCTACGACGCAATTGGCGGAATTTCACCGCTTGCTGCGCGAACCGAAGCGCAACGTGATGCGTTGCAACGTGCGCTAGACACCGAAGCGCCCGGCG
>CAINLH010000291.1 GCA_903850275.1 uncultured Acidimicrobium sp. | reverse complement strand
GTCGTTTATCGGAATCATTTTTGTAGTGAGACTAAACAAACAAGAACGAGTAGCGAAGCCAAATACAACGGGGGTCAACGCTGCGATCAAAGAGGGCATCGCGCACATTATTAAGACGCAGCAGTTGCGAAGGCTTGCCATTCGGTTGACGCTGGTCATGGGCGCAACAGCATCCCTTGCCGCATTGTTGCCCGTTGTTGCAAAGAGCAGCCTTGGGCTTGGTGCAAGTGGTTTCGGCCTGCTCTCGGGGGCACTTGGCGTTGGTTCGGTGCTTGCGGTGTGGCTGCTTCCCAGCGTGCGGGCCCGCTTGAGTATTGAAATGCTGATGTTTGGCTCTTCTGTCATCTGGGCAGGCGGGGTGGTGATGTTGGCATTATCTCAACACATCGTGCCGGCGATCGTTGCTCTTTTGATCGTTGGCTTGGCCACGATGGCCTTGATGAACACCATGTTTTCAATATTCATCGTTCAACTGCCCGACTGGGTGCGTGGCCGTGGGTCGTCGCTTGCCATGTTGGTGGTGTGGTTCGGTGCATCGGTGGGCGCAACTTTGTGGGGTTATGCCGCAACACGACTGGGAGTCAATGACGCATTGCTCATTGCAGCAGCGACGACTGCGGGTATTGCTGTGCTTAATCGTGTGCTGTTTTCGGTGCGTCCGAATTAAGCGAAGTGCTCCTCAATCGATTGAGGAATCATGTTGATCATTGGCCGCAAAATGAACGAATAGCTTTCGGGGTATTCATTCAGCGAACCCTTTGAAGCCGCCAACCGATCGGCGTCTGCGGTTGAAATGGTGTGCCAGTGAGCAACGGCGAATGTGCGGTGGTCGCCCATGATGACGCCCTCTACATCGAAAGTTCCAATGGGCTGTGCATCAACGCGGTCGGAAATCTTTGGAGTCGATATGGAGTTAGATACCTGAAGCAGCACCAAATCAGATGGGTCTTTCTGTGCTGCGGTGATTGAAGAGGGGCTCGGAAACGTTGCCATCACGATGGTGAACTTCATGCCGGCTTCCTTGTGGTGGTGTGCTTCTTTGAAGCTCTCCAAGTTCTGCATTTCGATAATCGCCATGCGGCGGGGGTACTGCGCAATGGCGACGCGGTCCCATGCAATGTCGTCGCCAGTTAGTTGGTGCGCAACATCGGCAACGAACAGAATTCTGGCGCCAACTTCAGTCAACGACTGAATGGGTGTATAGCGCACATCGGCATCGGCGCCGCTGATGTTCGACTCGCGGCCATCTTGATAGTCGGCGAACTCGCGGTAGCTCATCAGGTTGAGCGCCCACATTGGGCCGTCATTCTCGAGGCCAAACCAGGTCTTTATGTATTCGGTATTGGCGGTGCCGTAACGAGGTGCGTTCATGAATTTGCAGTGTAGATGCAAATACATTCCTCAGGAAATTGGAGCGGGTGACGGGAATCGAACCCGCATAGCCAGCTTGGAAGGCTGGAACTCTAGCCATTGAGCTACACCCGCGTATAGCAGTGAAATTGTACCGCCGAAGCGGGCTTAGGCGTGAACGGTGAGGCGCTTAACTGCCTCGATAACCAGGTCGTCCACGGTCACTGTTCCCGCTTCAACTGCACGAGCCAAATCCACGCGCATTTCATGTTCCCAGAAACGCTCGAGGTGGCGAACTGTTGCCGCGATCGGATCGGCGCTGGTGTCGGCCGCAAATTGACGACCGATTTGGTTTGCCATTTTCACCAGCGCGCTGAGGCGATGGGCAGGGTGACCAAGCTCGGCGGTTGCCGCACTACGACCAGGGGAGACCTGCACTGCGGTCACTTTGTACTCGGGGCAATTAGTGGCCCAGTCCGAGTTGTCGGTGGTGATGACGTTGGCGCCGCTTTCGGGGTAGTGGAACGTGGTGTACACAACGCCAGGCGCAACGCGATCGGTTACGTCTGCACGCAGCACCGTGTTGCCTACTCGGCTGGCGACGCTGACTTCTTCGCCGTGCTTGATGCCGCGTTCGAGAGCATCGGACGGATGAATTTCCAGGATGTCCTCAGGGTGCCACTGCACGTTCTTGGTACGACGTGTTTGCGCACCAACGTTGTACTGGCTGAGAATTCGGCCAGTGGTGAGTAGAAGCGGGAATTTGCGATTGGATTTCTCTTCGGTTGGCACGTATGGGGTGGGTGTGAACTTGCCCAATCCGCGCACAAACTTGCCCTCGTGCATGATTGGGGTGCCTGTTGGCTTCGCTTCGTTACATGGCCATTGCACGCTGCCCAGTTCGTCTAGTCGGGCAAACGAGACACCGGCAAACGTTGGCGTCAACGTAGCAATCTCGTCCATGATCTGTGAAGCATCGTCGTAATGCATTGGGTGGCCCATTGCATTAGCCAACTCGCACACAATCTGCCACTCGTGCTTGCCAGTACGTGGCGCACCGGTTGGGCGAACGCGGTTGATGCGGCGCTCGGCGTTGGTGAAGGTTCCATCTTTTTCGAGGAACGATGTTCCAGGGAAAAAGACGTGAGCGAATTTTGCTGTCTCGTTGAGGAACAAGTCCTGAACGACGACCAGCTCCATCGAGCTGAGTGCTGATTCGACGTGGGCGGTGTTTGGGTCGGACTGTGCAATGTCCTCGCCGTGCACGAACAAGCCCTTGAAGTGACCGTCAATTGCGCCGTCGAACATGTTGGGGATTCGTAGGCCCGGTTCTTTGCGGATAACCGAACCCCACAACGTTTCGAACATGGCGCGTGTGGCGTCGTCGCTCACGTGGCGGTAGCCCGACAATTCGTGAGGGAATGAGCCCATGTCGCAGGCACCTTGCACGTTGTTCTGTCCGCGAAGCGGGTTGACACCAACGCCGTCGAAGCCCAAGTTGCCAGTGCACATAGCCAAGTTGGCCATGCCCATCACCATGGTTGAACCCTGGCTGTGCTCGGTGACGCCGAGGCCGTAATAGATGGCGCCGTTGCCGCCCTTTGCGTACAGACGTGCTGCTGCACGAACCTCGGCTGCAGGAACGCCTGTGTGGGCCTCCATTGCCTCTGGGCTGTTCTCGGGACGCGACACAAACTCGGCCCAGATTCGGTATTCAGAAGGCTCGCAGCGAGTGGCGATAAACGCGTCGTCAGCAAGATCCTCGGTGACGATGAC
>CAINLH010000290.1 GCA_903850275.1 uncultured Acidimicrobium sp. | reverse complement strand
GGGCACGGTGGACTGCGTGGTTACGTCGGGGCCTGCGCCCAAGTCTTCGCGCAAGGCTTCCTTGATCACTCGCTGCACGTCTTTTACACGCAAGCCTGCACTTGCTAGTGCGGCGGCAGTGGCAGAGGAAAGTTTGTGCGTTCGCATTGTTAACCCTCCGAAGGAATTCCGGCGATCAACAATGATGCACCATCAATCGACACCGAAAGGTGGCGCTTCCACACGTCGCGCTGATCGGGCGTGTCGGTGCGACGATGACACCCACGGCTTTCGGTGCGCGCAAGCGCAGTTGCCGCAACAGCAGTTGCAACCATCAGAATATTTGTGGCCTCAAAATTGCGTCTCGTCGCAACCACATCGCTGCTCGATTGCCCCGCAACTTCGGCCAACGTATCGATTGCTGTCTGCAGCCCTTCCGGCTTGCGCAACACACCAACATGTTTAGACATAGTGGTGCGCACAGTGGCCCTGCTTGCGTCGTCAATCAGGCCAACGCCGTTGTCGTGCACCGACTCGTCCACCGCAACCCGCTTCGGCAATTGCCACGCAAGGTTTCGACCAACGCGCGTGCCAACCACCAAACTCTCTGTCAGCGAGTTAGAGGCCAATCGGTTCGCGCCGTGAACACCCGTGTAAGCAACTTCGCCTACCGCAAACAAACCGTCCACTTCTGTGGTGCCGTCCAAGTTAGAAACGATGCCGCCGCAGGTGTAGTGAGCAGCGGGCGCAACCGGAATGCGATCGGTTCGTGGGTCGATGCCGGCTGCCAAACAAGACTTGGTGATGAACGGAAAGCGTTCGGCAAAGTGCTCACCAATTGATGTCGCATCCAAAAACACATGGTCGTCAACGCCTGCAGGTGCCTGCGCCATGCGCCTGCTGATTGCGGCAGCAACAACATCTCGCGGCGCCAAATCTTCTTGCGGGTGCACGCCTTGCATGATTCGTTCGCCAGCCGCATCGAACAATATGGCGCCTTCGCCGCGCACTGCTTCGCTGATGAGTGTTTGTTGCTTTGTCGAGCCAACCTCTTGCCACAACACCGTTGGGTGAAACTGCACAAACTCCAAGTCGCTCAACGTCATTCCCGCGCGCAAAGCAAGTGCATGACCATCGCCCGTAACAGCGGCCGGGTTAGACGTGCTGGCAAACACTTGCCCGTAGCCACCAGTGGCAATCACCACCGCACGTGCAAGCACAACCCCAACGCTGGCAACCGTTCCATCTTCGTTCAGCAACGCAATTCGCACGCCGGCAACTTGGCGCCGCGCACCGGCCGACACACCGAACACCAAGTCCAGTGCAAACGCATGATCGAGCACTTCGACGCCAGCGTTAATTGCACTTTCGTCCAACGTGCGCTGAATCTCGGCGCCGGATTGATCGCCGCCTGCGTGCACAATGCGCGAGCGAGAGTGCCCACCTTCGCGCGTGAGAGCGCGCAGACCATCTGCGCCAGGGTCGAATGCTGCACCAAGTTTTTCTAAGTACGAAATTGCTGTTGGTGCGTCGCGCACCAACGAAGTTACGGCTGCTTCATCGCACAAACCCGCGCCCGCATCAAGTGTGTCGCGAACGTGTTCGGCAAAGGTGTCGCCCGGGTCGAGCACGGCGGCAAGCCCGCCCTGCGCCCATGCCGTGCTTCCAGCATCAAGCGTGTCTTTGGTAACGATCAGCACTTCACGCACAGGCCGTGCTGCAAGCGCAGCCGCCAACCCTGCAGCGCCAGAACCCAGCACCACCACGTCAACTTCGCGTGTCCAACTTGGTTTTGGCGCAGCAAGCTGCGAAGGCAACTGCACAGCACGGCGTTGTTCGCGCGCGTTATTTGGCATCTAGCGGCTATTCCTTCGTGCGCGAAGGTGTGCCAATGGCGATCATTCGCTCTACCGACAGGCGTGCTT
The DNA here is from genome assembly GCA_903850275.1 of uncultured Acidimicrobium sp. GTDB lineage: Bacteria > Actinomycetota > Acidimicrobiia > Acidimicrobiales > Ilumatobacteraceae > UBA3006. The sequence continues at coordinate 4,138 of CAINLH010000290.1, read as the reverse complement.
TGTCGGCAATATCGCGCGGCACATCCACAACATCGGTTCCATTGCGCAACGAGTTCAACAATTTCTCGGGCGTAATCATCTTCATGTACTTACATACGGCGGCGCGGTTTACAGGCTCGAAGATAACCAGCGGGTTTGCCTTGCGCAGTTGATGCAACATTCCTGTTTCGGTTGCCACCAACACCTTTTTTGCTTTTGTCTGTTCGGCCGCGGTCACCATCCCAGATGTGGACAAAATCTTTGTGCGCTCCATTGGTACAACACCGCTGGATGCCAAATACATCGCCGACGTTGCGCAACCACACTCGGGATGAATAAACAGTTCGGCTTCCGGCTCGGCTGCCACCATTGCTTTCAAGTCGGCGCCGTTAATGCCGGCATGCACGTGACACTCGCCCATCCATATGTGCATGTTGGTGCGGCCTGTTTCGCGTTGCGCATGCGCGCCAAGAAATTGGTCGGGGCAAAACAAGATTTCTTTGTCGGCCGGTATCGATTGCACCACTTCAACCGCATTCGATGACGTGCAGCAAATGTCGGTCTCGGCTTTCACGGCAGCAGTGGTGTTGACATAACTGACAACTATTGCGCCGGGGTGCTCGGCTTTCCACTGGCGGAGTTGATCCGCATTGATGGTGTCGGCAAGCGAACAACCCGCATTGGCGTCGGGAATAAGAACCGTCTTGTCGTACGACAAAATCTTTGCAGTCTCTGCCATGAAATGAACGCCGCAGAAAATGATGGTGGATGCGTCAACGGTTGCGGCAACACGCGACAAACCAAGCGAGTCGCCAACGTGATGTGCGATGTCTTGAATCTCGGGCACTTGATAGTTGTGGGCCAAGATGACGGCGTCGCGGTCTTTGGCAAGTTGGCGAACTTCTTCGGCCCATGCCGAGTTGGGGCCATAGTCAGATGTCCGTGCGTTGCTGCCCAGATTGACGCTTGCGCTCACGCATTCAAGTTATCGGGGGCACTGCGAGTCGTGACGACACGAGGGTCGAACCAGAGATTTGTCACAGCATCGGCAAGGCTTCCCTGCGCCACGCCAGCATCCGTCACAATGTCTTCGGGTGTGTCGGCGAAGCGCAAAACCGAGCCAACCCCGCCGTCTCCCACCACCACAACTAAGCGCACTCTGCGCCGCTTCGGATGCTGGCTTGGCGCCACCGACGATTCGTCTTCGTCGTCATCCTCGTTCAAAGGGGCCGCCCAACCGCAAGTGAGCACAACGGCCGCATCAAACATGCGCACGATTGCGCTGGTTGGCGACTCCAACAATTCGTACACATCACCGTGTTCTGCCAAAAACGTAATCCGCAGCGCTCCGTTGTCCATCTTTGCCACGCCTTCGGCATCGACAATGCTGATGCCATACAGCCGAGCACGAGGTAAGTCGAAACCATCAAGCGAAAGGTGCAGGCTTTGCTCGACACAGGTGGCCAATGAAACAGGTGTAATGAATGGTGTAGTCATACCCACGATGTGTACGGCAGAATGGAGAGATGGCATCAGCAACAGGCGCGCCCCAGACCCTGCCCCAAAAAGTGTGGGACCGACACGTTGTTTCCAGCAAGGCCGGCGAACCCGACTTGCTGTACATCGACTTGCATCTCGTCCATGAGGTAACCAGCCCTCAGGCGTTTGACGGCCTTCGTATTAATAATCGTCCAGTGCGCCGGCCAGACCTCACCGTTGCCACCGAGGATCACAACGTTCCAACAGCCGACATTCACTTGCCAGTTGCCGACCCAATCTCGGCCAAGCAACTTGAAGTAATGCGCGCCAATGCAAAAGAATTCAACATCACGCTCTACCCAATGGGCCACGAGAAGCAAGGCATCGTGCATGTCATCAGCCCCGAGCAAGGCCGCACGCTTCCAGGCATGACCATTGTTTGCGGCGACAGCCACACCGCCACGCACGGCGCATTCGGTGCGCTCGCTTTTGGCATCGGCACCAGCGAAGTAGAACACGTGCTTGCTACACAAACGTTGGTGCAGTCCAGGCCAAAGTGGATGAGCGTCACCGTTGATGGCGTGCTGCCCGCCGGCGTCACTGCCAAAGACATCATCCTTGCAATCATCGGCAAGATTGGAACTGCTGGCGGCATCGGTCATGTCATCGAATACCGCGGTTCTGCAATTAGGGCTTTGTCGATGGAAGGTCGCATGACCATCTGCAACATGAGCATTGAAGCAGGCGCGAAAGCCGGCCTCGTTGCACCAGACGAAACAACGTTTGCTTATCTCAAGGGCCGCGAGTTTGCGCCGAAGGGTGCAGCGTGGGACGCAGCACTCGCCGATTGGAAAACATTGCAGACCGACGAAGGCGCGAAGTGGGACAAAGAAGTGTTCATTGATGCCAGCACGTTGACGCCGCAAATTTCTTGGGGCACCAACCCTGCGCAGGTGATGAGCATCGACGGCATTATTCCGAACCCCGCCGACTTCGACGACGCAACCGCCCGCGACACTGTCGACCGCGCGCTCACGTACATGGGTCTTGTTGCTGGCACAGCCATTCGCGACATTCGTGTCGACACAGTTTTCATTGGTTCGTGCACCAATAGCCGCATCGAAGATTTACGCGCAGCCGCAAACGTCGTCAAAGGCCGCACCGTCTCTGTGAAGCGAGCAATGGTTGTGCCCGGCAGCCACGTGGTTAAAAAACAAGCAGAGGCCGAAGGTCTCGACAAAATCTTTATCGAGGCTGGCCTCGATTGGCGCGAACCTGGTTGCTCCATGTGCCTGGCAATGAACCCCGACAAACTTGCTCAGGGCGAGCGCGCAGCAAGCACCAGCAACCGCAACTTTGAAGGACGCCAAGGACGCGGCGGCCGCACTCACCTGGTTTCACCAGAAATTGCAGCAGCAACTGCGATTGCCGGCCACTTCGCATCACCTGGAGATCTGTCATGAAAGCTGTAACCATCATTTCCGGACGCGGCGTTCCGCTCAAGCGCTCCGATGTCGACACCGACCAGATCATCCCAGCCGAATGGTTGAAGCGTGTGGAACGAACTGGGTTTGAAAAAGGTTTGTTCTCTACCTGGCGCGACGACCGCAGCTTTGTATTGAACGACGAACGCTACGCAGGCGCTTCTGTGTTGGTTGCCGGCCCAAGCTTTGGTGTCGGTTCATCGCGCGAACATGCGGTGTGGGCAATTCAGCAAGGCGGCTTCGATGCCGTCATTGCTCCAAGCTTTTCCGACATCTTCCGCAACAACTGCACCAAGAACGGTCTTGTGCCTGTTGTGCTCTCCGAGCCAACCGTCAACCGCATTTGGGAAGTTCTGGAAGCCGACCCATCGGCCGAAATCACCATCGACATTCAGCGTCTGACAGTAGAGATTCCTGCTGCCGGCATCACCGAATCGTTCGAGATGGATGCATCAATGCAGGATCGCTTCATCAAGGGCCTGGACGACATCGCAATCACATTGTCGAATGCCGATTCCATCTCTACGTTCGAAGCCACTCGGCCCGCTTGGCTAGCCGCCAAGTAACTACCGCTATTCGGCGATAAACGAAAACAAGTCGCGCAATCGCGCGTCGTTCGAAAACACTTCAATTGGTGCTTGCGGCTCTAGGCGCAACCCGCGCTGAATAATGCGACACGTGGTGTGCTGGTTGTACTCGGCAAGCGTTACAGCCCAACCGTCGCGGCCGGCGCGCGCGGTGCGGCCAGAGCGGTGCAAGTACGTCTTTACATCCAGTGGCGGTACGTAATGAATGACTGCGGCTACATCGTCTATGTCGATGCCGCGCGCAGCAACATCGGTAGCAACCAAAATCTTCAATTCGTTTTTCTCAAACTTGCCAAGTGCCCGCTCGCGTGCATTTTGCGGCATATCGCCATGCAACGCAGATGCATTTGCACCCAGCGACTGCAACGACTCGGCCACTTTGTCGCACACGCGTTTGGTGTCGCAGAAAACAACTGTCTGCCCAGCCGCGGTGGCAATGGAGTTAATAACCCTGTCTTTGTCCATGTGGTGCACTGCAAGAAACAAGTGGCGCATGGTGCCGACGGTGTCGGTTGGCGAATCGATAGAAATTTCTTTGGGCGACTTCATATATCGACGAACAAGGTTTGCAACTTGTCCGTCAAGCGTTGCCGAGAACAACATTGTTTG
>CAINLH010000289.1 GCA_903850275.1 uncultured Acidimicrobium sp. | reverse complement strand
GGTTGAATTCTGGAAAGTCCGCGTTGGTTCTTTCAGGCTTGCGCCTTGTCCGCACCAACGTTTCCTGACCAATCAGTAGCTCTACTGATTGATTTGTATATTTTTGTTGATTTGCATCAACGATTGTTTTGGCCGGATTTGCATCCGACCGGAATTGACAGACAGTTAAACGACGACCCCGAAGGATCGTTGTCTACTGCCCGCACTGGCGTTCAGTCTTCTCTTCCGTTTTCAAGGAGCAAAACCGCATAGGCACTCGGACACGGTATTTACATACCGACCGGCGATGACCACACGGAAAGCGCTTTACAGGCACAATGCACGAAACGCGCAACATGCCCATGAGGCGGAGTGCAAATCTAGCGGGGTCGTTACCCCAGCGTCAACCTCGCAACAAAGAAAATCCTTATATTTCTTGGCTTTGCTGTGAGGCGCGCCAACCAACCCCTTATGGGTTATGGAAGCACCTGTCTCAGCCCTGCAAGTCGAGCAGGTGATATGCCGTCTTTCCCTTACGCAGTAGGAGCCAGCGGCCGTGGAGCAGAGGAATTTTGTCCAGCTTGGCGTGCTCATCCATCTGTTCCCCATTGGCTCGCACGCTGCGTTGGCTGAGGAGACGACGAGCCTCACTATTGGAACTTGCGAGCCCAGTCGTCACCAAAATACCCACAGCGTCGGATAGTGCTGCCGATCCGATCGAGCTACTGGCAACTTCAGACGCGATGAGATGCAACGCCGCAGGGCTCGCAGAGACTGGATGAGCGCCAAACAATACATCGGCTGCTTGCTCCGCGGCATCGGCTGCTTCTTCCCCATGCAACATGACAGTGAGTTCGCGCGCAAGTGTGCGCTGAGCAACGCGTGACTCTGGAGTGCGTTTTTGATCGGCAAGAATTTCGGCAATCTCACTCAGTGAACGAAGTGAAAACTTTGGCAACATATGTTCGATGTCGGCATCCGCAATCTGCATCCAAAACTGCCGGAACTGATAAGGACTCGTGCGACGTGCATCGAGCCACACTGCCCCATCTGCTGTTTTTCCGAACTTAGTTCCATCCGCTTTTGTGATGAGCGGCCATGTAAGTCCGTAAGCACTTCGACCGAGTGTCTTTCGAATGAGATCTGTTCCTGCAGTGATGTTGCCCCACTGATCGGAACCACCCATTTGCATTTCGCACTGGTGGTGTTCGCATAAATGACGGAAGTCGTTTGCCTGCAACAACATGTAACTAAATTCCGTATACGACAATCCATTTCCATCGGATATACGTGATTTAACAGAGTCTTTTGCCATCATTTGATTGACTGTGATGTGTTTCCCGACGTCACGTAAGAAGTCCAGCATTTTGACATTCTTTGTCCAATCGGCGTTGTCTACCAACAGCGCTGCATTCGGACCGGAAAAATCGAGAATGCATTCCAGTTGACGCTTTATCGATTGAACGTTGTGAGCAAGTTGTTCGGCATCGAGAAGGTTTCGCTCTTCGCTCTTGCCGGACGGATCGCCGACCATGCCAGTTGCCCCACCAGCCAAAACAATTGGCCGATGACCCAGCAGCTGCAACCGTCGAAGCGATATCTGACCCAATAAATTGCCAACGTGGAGCGAATCTGAAGTTGGGTCAAACCCGACATACGCCGAAATCTGACCACTTGTAGTTCGCTTTGAAAGTTCTTCTCGGTCGGTCGAATCGTGAATCAAACCACGCGCCGCAAATTCGGCAACAACGTCACCAAATTGTGCGGGATTAGCCATGAGAAGATATTAGATCGTTATGCGACTCCGTAGTGATGCAATAAGCGCTTCGTAACGCTCTATTTGCAATGAAGCAGCAGCCGGGCCGGAAGCTCCGGGCGAGGTTCTTTGACGTACACCGATGCCATCACCGATCAATCGTGCAGCCTCATCACCAAATTGTTCGTCATGGGCAACCAAATCTCTGAGCGATTGCTTGCCAGAAATGGCGCGTTGAACGAGTGCTCCAACCATTGCGTGAGCCTGACGGAAGGGAGTCCCCTTTCGCACCAACCACTCGGCCAAATCCGTGGCAGCGAGCAATTGCGAATCTGCCGCGCGCCGCATATTTTCTGCATTGAATGAAGCGGTCGAAATCATTCCCGAAAGAGCAGCTATTGCTCTCGTTACTTGATCGTAGGAATCGAATAGCGGCTCTTTGTCTTCTTGCAGATCGCGGTTGTAAGCCAAAGGGAGACCCTTGAGCGTTGTGAGTAAACCAGTCAGGTTGCCGATGAGACGGCCTGCCTTGCCGCGAGCAAGTTCCGCAATATCCGCATTCTTCTTCTGCGGGAGCATGGATGAACCAGTGGCATAACGATCGTCAAGCGTGGCAAAACCAAATTCTTCTGTTGTCCACAGCACCCACTCCTCGCCCAATCTCGAAAGATGGGTGCCAATAAGGGCCAAGTTGAACAACGCTTCGGCCACAAAATCTCTATCGGAAACAGCATCAAGTGAATTGCCGAACGCCGAGGCAAAGCCCATCTCCTTTGCTGTGAATTCTGGGTCGATCGGCAGCGAAGAACCGGCCAACGCTCCAGCACCCAGCGGAGACACATTGGCCCGTTTCACCGTGTCTAACAATCGGTCGATATCCCGAGCGAAAGCCCACGCGTGTGCCGTGAGATGGTGAGCGAGGAGCACTGGCTGCGCGCGTTGCAAGTGGGTGTAGCCAGGAAGATATACGGCGTCGTCTCCCCAGCCGCTTTGATTTGCCCGCGAGTAGAGAACATCACAAAGGCCAAATAGTTGTTTGGCGACGACATTTAACTCCCGTCGTGTCCAAAGCTTGAGGGCGGTGACACACTGATCATTTCGACTTCTACCGGTGTGTACTTTTCCACCCACTTCGCCAGCAATCTCGGTAATCCGTCGTTCTATTGCGGTATGAATGTCTTCATCGGTTTTGACAAACTTGAACTGATCTTTTGAGAATTCTGATGCCACCTGCTCTAGCGCAGACACAATGGCTGAAGCTTCAGAAGACGTTAAAACCTTCGAGTGTTCCAAACCTTTGACATGGGCAATGCTGGCGAAGATATCGTCTTTCCAGAGACGCTGGTCGAACGAAAGGCTTTCCGTAAACGACATCAAATCGTCGTTTGGGGCAACGCTAAAGCGTCCGTGCCAAAGTGCTTGGGCGTTCTCTGTCATTTTTTGGCCTTTGTTTGTTGTTGAATTCCTGCCAACTTGCCTAAGTGCGCTGCCAATTTCTTGGCACCGTAATTGGCACTAGCGACACAAAACATCGTGTCGTCGCCCGCAACCGTGCCCGCAAGCCCTTCAATGCGGGAGCGATCGAGGGCGGAAGCAACGACATGCGCGCAGCCTGGCGGAGTGCGAATGATCACGATTGGATCACTGATTTGAATATCGGCCACCCACTCCGAAAGCACTCGACGCAACTGATCTAGCGGGGCTATTCGCTCCGGCTCAAATTCGGGAATCGCATACGCCGTTTCGCCGTTTGACGTGCGCACCTTCACAGCACCAAGTTCTTCGAGATCGCGAGACACCGTCGCCTGCGTAGCGACTATGCCCATCTTTTTCAAAGAACGAACCAATTGTGTGTGGCTCGTAACGTCACTTTCAGAAATTATCTGTGCGACGGCACTTTGTCTTTGCACTTTCGTTGTCATGGTCTTACTCCTAAGAGAAATGCAAGAACCGCACGCGCGGCATGCATGCGATTATGCGCTTGTCGGTAGATGAGGCTGTTGGGCCCATCGATTACCTGTTCGGAAACTTCCTGGCCCCTATGAGCGGGCAAGCAGTGCATGAAAACAGCGCCTGATGCTGCGAGTGCCATAGTTTTTTCTGTTACTTCAAAACCGATGAACGCGGCTTCCCGTACTTTTGATTCCGACTCCTGGCCCATCGAGGTCCACGTATCGGTGTGAACCGCGTGCGCCCCTTCGACCGCTGTTTCCAGAGTGTCGTACTGGTTGACCGACGCTGCTCCAAGCGCCCTGAATTGATCTACATCTGATTCATTAGCGCTATAGCCAGCCGGGCATCCGATGCGAATATGCATGCCCAACATCGCTGAAGCATGGCAAAGAGAGCGAGCAACGTTATTGAAGTCGCCAACATATGCAACCGTCTTTCCGGCCAAAGTACCCAAATGCTGTTGCATCGTAAGCACATCGGCAACCGCCTGCAGCGGATGCGCTGCGTCACTCAACATGTTGACAACCGGGACCAAAGATGAAGCCGACATTCGATCAAGCACGCGATGGTCGAACACGCGCGCGCAAAGCATGGCGTGGTAGCCAGACATAACTTGAGAAATATCTTCGACCGATTCGCGAACATCTAGGCCGACTTCTTCTCCCCGTGTGTAGACG
>CAINLH010000288.1 GCA_903850275.1 uncultured Acidimicrobium sp. | reverse complement strand
GCCGAGTCAAACACCTGTTCGGAGAACAACTGTTCGCCTAAATCCAACAACTACGAACACCCGTTCGCTATGGTGGAAGTAACCCCGAATAACCCTTCTACACAAAGGAACCCCCATGGCCTTAGCTCTCCACCACACACACCCAGTTTCCCGCCCATCTCACACCAGGGCACCCCATTTGCGCCTGATGCCTACTCCGGCCCCAATTCAGTTGCCCAAGGTTTCCGCCTCTACCTACCGCCGCAGGCGTTTGGTGGCAATGGCCGCCATTGCCTTGGTCGGGGCACTCGCCTTCGGCGCCCTGTCGGGCACGCAAGCCGAGGCCGGCTCGGCCAACAGTTCGGCCGCCAATGCACCACGGTTTGTCATTGCACAACACGGCGACACGTTGTGGGCAATTGCCCGTCGTGTTGCACCAGAAGGCAACATCGCCGAGCTCGTCGAACAACTTGTTGTGCTCAATGGTGATGCCATTCAAGTTGGTCAACAAGTTCGTATCCCGTAATCGCATTTATTGCAGGTACTACTGTGTTATTCGTGCATTGCCCAAGTTGTGCGTTCGACGACACGAAAGTGATCGATTCGCGTATGTCCGAAGAGGGCAGCGCAATTCGTCGCCGTCGCAACTGCAGCCAATGCGGATATCGCTTCACTACCTACGAGCGCCTTGAAGAGCAGCCGTTGTTTGTGCTGAAGAGGGGTGGGTCGAAACAGCCGTTTGATAGGGCCAAATTGATGTCGGGCATTCAGGCCGCAGTCAAGGGGCGCCCAGTGGACGACTTGGCAATTATGGAAATGGCCGAGCGCATCGAGGACAAATTGCGTCTGCAAGGTGGCGACGTCACCAGCAGCCAAGTTGGTCACTCTGTGTTGGAACAACTTCGCGAGATTGACGAAGTTGCATACATGCGTTTTGCAAGTGTGTACAAAAACTTTGACGACGCAGCCGATTTCAAACGCGAACTTGCGTTGCTCGAAAAACACTCCAGCGCATCACGCGCTTAATTGTTAGCGCGTGTAGCGCAGAAACAGAAACCCGTCGTCTTCGCACACGTGTGCAAGTTGGAAACGCTGCAACACATCGGTTGCGCCAGCAGCCAAACGTGGGCCCATGCCGCCAACAATGTTTGGGCTTACCGTCACATTGATTTCGTCTACTAAGTCGGCTTCCACCATTGCGGCGTTCAGGGTTGGGCCGCCCTCAAGTTGGGCAAAGTTGCCCTGCAGTTGTTGAACGGCCAGAGCCAAATCAACTGTTGTAGTTCCGGCGCGAACGCAATCGACACCTGCTGGCGTGGCTGCGGTTTCGGTGGTGATGAGGAAGCCCGAGCCGCTGGTAAATAGCGGCATGTTGGTGTCGATGGTGGCGCTGCGGGTAACTACGCCAACGCGAAGGCCTGGCTTGCTTGGTGGGCCATAGTCGTCGACGACCACGGTGCTTGCGCCCACGATGATGACGTCGGCAAGTTTGCGTAGGCCAAGCAGCACTGCCAAGTCGGCTGGGCCGCCAAGGGCGCGCGAGTTGCCATCAACAACCGTGCTGCCATCAATGCTCATCACCATGCACATGCCAATGGTGGGGCGGGTGTCGCCGTTTGGGGTTGCCACGCGATTGCGGGCAATGCCGTAGGCCTCTTCAACCGAGATTTTGCTCACAGGGTTTGGGAAGAGGCGTTGCACTGCGTTTCAGCCTATTGCTCGGTGCGTTATCTGTGGCACGATAAGGAGATGACCATGACGCCAACAGAGCGCACAGTGTTTCGTACTTGTCCATTATGTGAGGCCACGTGTGGTTTAGAGATCACCGTGAAAGATGGGGCCGTTGCTCGAATCAGAGGCGACCGTGACGACGTATTTAGTAAAGGTTTCATTTGCCCGAAGGGCAGCACGCTGAAGCAACTGCACGAAGACCCAGACCGTCTTCGCAAACCAATGATCAAGCGCGATGGCAAACACGT